>DATAEJ010000242.1:0-6106 GCA_036258095.1 Candidatus Angelobacter sp.
CCCCAATCTCCGGATGCAACTTGTTTTTCCACGTATTGCTTCAGAGTCTCGGGAAGAGAGATGTTTAGAGACGTCATTGCCATACCTTCATTTTATGACAGGTTATGCCAGGAGCGACGGGTAGACTGGCACTGTTCCAACGACGGGGAAGAGGAGTACCATTCGTAAGCTGCGATTTCTGTACTCAAAGTCCCGGCTATCTGATTACACGCCCATCTGTGCTGCCGTTGTCTGCACTGCCACGCACGTGCAGTGGCTCGCCATCAGGGACTTGTGCAAGTCTGCATCCAGTGCAGCGGCCAGTTCCGCAGGCGGCACAATCCCGCTTCGCTTACCGAATGTCGCGCACAGCTTGCGGCTTTGTCCCTCACCGCTGACCACCAGCGCCAGCGCCTCCTGATGACGGCGCAACCCGCCTCGCACATCGCGCCCCGCAAACTCTGGTTCCAGGTGCAGGGCCGCGAGATCGTTCATGCCTTCCGGGTAATCAGGTTTGTAGCGGACCGCGCTCCGGAAAGCCTCGGCTGCCTTGTCGTACAGCTTCATCTCAAGATACGCATTACCCAGGTTGTCGTAAGTGAAATGGTAATGAGGGTTGATGGCCAGCGTGCGCTCACACTCGCGGACAGCATTGTGCAGGTTCTTCATCGAGCGCGCATGGTTGGTATCACGCCTGGCCCACTCCAGGTACAGGTTCGCCAGATTATTCAACGCCGCGAAATTCTTGTTGTTCAATTCAGCCGCCCGCAAATAGTGCCGGATCGCCAGATCACGGTTCTCCGCGGATTTCGTCTGCACCGCCGGATCGGGACTCGCTGCCTGATATTCGCTGAGTTGATGGCAGGCGAAGCCGAGCGCACGATGCGTCATGTCCAGTGCGCCGTCGATTGCGACTGCCTTCTGCGCGTAGTAGATCGCGTCTTCCAGGAGGCGCGGATCATGATCGTTGTAGCGGTGGTATTGCTGCAGCAGGGCATTGGCAAGCGCACTGTGAGCATACGCCCGCAGTCGTGGCTGTGACGCCGCAAGTGCGCTGCGAAAATGGGTAACTGCTTCCTTGTTCGCGTCTGAATTCCAGCGGTAGTACTCAAGCACGCCAAGGCTGTAAGAGATCGCCGGGTTTTGCGGCTCCAGCTGGCGGGCTTCCTCATAGCCCTGCTTGGCAGCTTCGTAGTCCGGCTTGCGTTCCAGGTCCACGTAAGAGAGATAGCTGGCAAGGCCGCGGGTGTAAGCCTGGAAGCTCTGCCAGGACTTGAATAGCTCTTCGCGGGTGAGATCGAGATAAATCCGAAACGCCAGCTCCTCCACCGCTTCCGGCAGCGTCTCTTCGGAAGATTGTGTCCGTACGACCTCCCACAATGAGTTGTGAAAGCCTTTCCAATGGCTTCCGGAATTAAATTCCAGTGTCGCAAGCAGCTGCAGCCGCGTGCCATGTTTGTGAATGCTGCCCCTGAGTCGCGCAGGACGCAACACCATGGGAAGAAGATGGAACAGGAGCATGGAAAGAGTGCTCAGAATCGGTCCATACTTGCCCAGCTCAGCCGACGCCTGAAGCGTCACATTGTCATCCAGGTTCTGGCGGAAGG
Organism: Candidatus Angelobacter sp.; assembly: GCA_036258095.1. Lineage (GTDB taxonomy): Bacteria > Acidobacteriota > Terriglobia > Terriglobales > Acidobacteriaceae > Angelobacter. The sequence goes on from DATAEJ010000242.1 coordinate 1,587, forward strand.
CCGGCACGTCGCGGTAGATGTTCCAGGTACCGAGGCTTCCGGTGGAGCGCTCGTGAACATTCTTGATATAGCCGATCTTGAAGAGCAGTAGGTCGCCTATGCTGCGGCCCGTATCCGTGTCCTTGCTGTCGTACATGTTGGCCCAGGACTCGAACAGGATTTGCCTGCGGCTTCTCCAGTAAATCATCAGCGAGAGGACGACTACTGCAAGGAAAAACAGGAAGAACCAGAACTGGCTCAGATAAGAGGCGATTTGCTCAACGTTCTTCATTGCCTGGTCCAATGAAGGCGCTATTGTATGACGGAATCGTCGTCCCGGGGGCGCCGCCGCATTGACACCGTCTATGCACTTAGCTAATATATGTTAGCTAACAATGAAAAAAGTAACCATTCACCAGGCTAAAACGAATCTTTCTCGCCTGATCGAAGAGGCTTGTAAAGGGGAAGAGATCGTTATCGCTCGCGGTAAACAGCCAGTGGTCAAGCTCACCCCAATCTCTGGTCGGAAAGGCCGTCGCAAGCCCGGTGCGTTGAAAGGTCGACTGAAGGTCGGTCCGGAGTTCTTTGAACCTCTGCCGAAGGAAGAAATCGAGCGCTGGGAGCGCTAGATGCGGTTTCTCGTCGATACTCATGTGCTGCTGTGGTGGCTGGCGGACGATCCGGCTTTGCCGGCGTCAGCACGCAGGCGGATTGAAGCACCTGACAATTCGGTGGTGGTTAGTGCCGCATCAGCCTGGGAGATCGCGATTAAATATCAACTTGGAAAGCTTCCGGAGGCGGCCACTCTGTTATCTGACTTCGGCGGCTATCTCGACAACGAACGCTTCGATCCTTTGCCCATGTCTTTGGATCATGCGGTGCGGGCGGGACTTCTGCCTGGACCGCACAAGGATCCCTTTGATCGAATGTTGATTGCCCAGGCGCAAGCTGAGGGGCTTGCGTTGATGAGCAACGATGTTGTCTTTGACGGCTACAAAATCGCTCGGCTCTGGTAACGCGTCTTCTGTCCATCCCACTATTGACCTTCCTTGCTCGCCTCTGTTTTCCTTAAAGCACAATGGAATTACGCAAAGACCCGATCACCCGCTCCTGGGTGATTGTCGCCGAGGAGACAGAACGCCCAGCGCAGCCGGGCTACTGCCCGTTCTGTCCCGGATCGCCCAATGCGCCGCAGGTCATCACCACGCTGAACTCGGGCGAACCTGGTGCAGGCCCGGTGATGGCCATGGTCCATCCCGCGCCGCTCTATCGAATTGAAGGTGAGCCGCACCGCCGCGCGGAAGGTATCTACGACGCCATGAACACCGTAGGCGCGCACGAAGTCGTGGTGCAAAGCATCCGCCACGACATCGAGCTGTGGCAATCCTCGGATGCTGAAATCGCCCACTTTCTCAGCCTCGCCGCACAGCGCATCACTGACCTGAAGCAGGACACCCGCTTCAAGTACGTGACCATGTTCAAGAATTACGGTGCCCGGGCGGGGCAGGACTTTGATCACCCAGTTTCAGAAATTACGGCCACCACCTTCGTGCCCCGGCGGGTGCTCTACGAGTTGCGCGCCTCCCGCGATTACTTTGCCGAAAAAGAACGCTGCGTCTTCTGTGACACTCTGAACCAGGAGCTGCGGAACCCAGCACGCATCATTGAGATGAACGGTAGTTACGTGGCCTTGTGTCCCTACGCCTCGCGCGTACCGTATGAGACCTGGATCATGCCGCGCCGGCATGAATCGTCCTTTGAGCGTTCCATCACTTCAAAGAACGCGCAGCTGCCGGAACTGGCATCGCTGATCCGCCATACCCTCCAGCGGGTGAACAGCCTGGCCGAGGCCTTCCACCTGGTGCTCCACACCGTCCCGAACACCTATCAGAAGTCGAACGTGCTGCAGTACTGGAAAACCGTCGACGAGGACTACCACTGGCACATCGAGATCATGCCCATCCTCGCCACCAAGGCCAAGCCCTACTTCCTGAAAGAGGTCTATTTCTCTCCTGTCTCTCCCGAAATCGCCGCCGACCGACTGAGAAAGCTGGAAGTGCGATAAAGAAGGCCTTGAGCCTTTGGCCGTTAGCCCTTAGCCGATCCGGTAAGTGATTGAATCCGAAGCTGTTCGCGCCGCCATCCACCAGGCTCTATGCGCTGACGATCAAGAGCCAAAGGCCAAGTGCCAATTACCAAAGGCTGGGTGGTGTGCTCTCAATCACATTGAAGGCGTGCGCCAGATGGCTATAATCTGCTCGTAAGCTCCTAAGTATATGCCGCTGTTCTGGTTGCGAGTCGCATTAGTGCTTTACGGAGTCGGTCTTCTATACGCCCTGGCGGCCTTCTGGGGCGGCCGGGAGATCCTGACCCGCATTACCATCCCTGCTGTCGCTCTGGGCATGAACTTCCACTTTGTGGCGCTGATCGAAAACGCAATGCTCAGCGGCGTCTGGGCTCCGGCTTCCATGCATGAGATGGAATCCATGCTGGGTTTCGTGCTCATGGTGTTCTTTTTTGTGGTGTATGTGCGTTACAGAACCACCTCGCCCGGAATCGCAGTTTTTCCGCTGGTCTTTTTGTTGACCCTGTCCGCCGGCTCCGGCCCAACCTCGTCTGACATGTCCACGCCGCTGTTCGTCAGCCGCCAGTGGATTTACATACATGTCGGCCTGATCTTCATCGGATACTCCGCGCTGGTGTTTACCTTCGTCGCCAGCATTCTCTACCTCATCCAGGAGCGGACGCTCAAGAGCAAGAACCCGAAGGGCATCTGGACCCGCCTGCCCGCGCTGGCGGTGATTGACGATATCGGTTACAAGTCGCTGCTCTGGGGATTCCCGTTCATGACCCTGGGACTGATCTCCGGGGCGATCGTGGCGGAAGCGCGTGTGGGCTCAGGGTACTTCTTCGATGCCAAGATCGCGCTCTCCATCCTGAGCTGGGTCCTTTACATGATCCTGCTCTACACCCGCTGGAGCGCCGGCTGGCGTGGCCGCCGCGCTGCTTATCTTTCCACCTTTGCCTTTGCCACCGCCGTGCTGGCCTGGGCTGCCAACAGCCTGAGTCGCACTCACAGGTTTATCGCCCCATGAACTTTCAGCTCATCGGCGTGAACCACAACAGCGCTCCGCTGGATGTCCGCGAGCGCCTGGCGGTGCCCGAGCCCCAGATGCCCGAGGCCATTGGCGCGCTGGTAAAGCAGCCCGGCGTGGAAGAGGGCATGCTGCTCTGTACCTGCAACCGCGTGGAAGTTCTTACCAGTACCAGACAGGCCACTGATCTCCGTCCTTTCCTGCACGATTATTTCGGGCTAGCTCCGGAAGCCATCCAGCCGCATTTATACGAATTCCAGCAGCGTGACGCTGTACGGCACGTTTTCCGTGTCGCCTCAAGCCTCGACTCGATGGTCGTAGGCGAACCACAGATTCTCGGCCAGGTGAAAGAGGCATATGCTCTGGCCCGGGGACTGGGAGCGGTTCATTCTGCTTTGGAAGCCCTGCTGTCGCGGGCGTTCGCTGTCGCAAAAAAAGTTCGTTCGGAAACAGCCATTGGCAGCTCCAGCGTCTCGATCGCTTCGGTTGCGGTGCAGCTGGCGGAAAAGATTTTCGGATCGCTCGCAGGTAAGACGGTTTACCTGATCGGCGCAGGCAAGATGGCTGAACTCGCGGCCCGCCACCTCATCGCGCACGGCGCAGGCAAGATCATCATCAGCAACCGCACCCATGAGCGCGCGTTGCAGATGGCGGAAGGCTTCGGCGGTGAGGCAGTACCGTTCAACGAGATGTACCACGCGGCCAGCCACGCCGACATCATCCTGACCTCCACCGGCGCCACTGAGCCGCTGTTCCGCCGCGCCCAGGCGGAAAAACTGCTGAAGGGCCGTCGCAACCAGCCGGTGTTCTTTATCGATATTGCGGTGCCGCGCAACGTCGATCCTGAGGTCAACAAACTGGACGGCGTTTTTCTATACGACGTGGACGATCTCCAGTCCGTGGCCAGCACCAACACGGCGGAGCGCAAGAAGGAAGCCGAGCGCGCCGAGCAGATCATTGAAATGGAGGTGGACCGCTTCTCCCAGCGCATGAAGACGCTGGAAGTAGTGCCGACCATCGTGTCATTGCAGGAATACTGCGAGACCATCCGCCAGGCGGAAGTGGACCGCATTCGCGGCAAACTGGGCACCATCACGCCGGATCAGGAAGCGGCGATTGACGCGATGACGCGCGGCATCATCAACAAGCTCCTGCATACGCCCATCACCACGCTCAAGTCCTCTGCGGCACATCCCGAGGCCGAGACCATTCATGAGATGATCCGGCGCATATTCAACCTCAATAATCAAAACGGAAAGCCAAGGGGCTAATGGCAAATCTACGGATCGGCTCGCGTGGTTCCCAACTTGCACTGTGGCAGGCCAACCACGTAGCGGACCTGCTGCGCGGGCAGGGACACCAGGTGGAAATCGAGATCATCAAGACTACCGGCGACAAGATTCTGGACGTGGCCCTCGCCAAGGTTGGAACCAAGGGCATGTTCAC
>DATAEJ010000243.1:0-18932 GCA_036258095.1 Candidatus Angelobacter sp.
GCGGGTGGAGAGCCCGAAATAGCAGCCCACGGTCGCGATGATAAAGCCGAAGATCAGCGGCTTGGTCAGGCCGATAAAGACGTCAGCGAACTCCAGCACGTCGCGGACTTTGTGCCAGTACTGGCGCGAGTCTACCCCCAGAAGTGACGAAGACACGAAGTTGCCGCCCACCAGTCCCATGAGATCGCCCACAATGGTGAGGAAGAACAACATTAACGTAGTCGCGACCACTCGCGGCGTGACCAGCTTTTTGCTGGGATCTGTCCCGAGCGCGCGCATGGCGTCGATCTGCTCGGTTACGGTCATGGATCCCAGCTCGCTGGCAATCCCGGCCGCATTGCGGCCCGATACCACAAGCCCGGCAAGAACGGGACCCAGCTCCCGCACAATGCCGATTGAAACCAGCTGACCGAGTTCGGAAAGCGCGCCGAAGCGGGTGAGCGTGGTGGCACTGTTCAGGGCCAGAGCGGCTCCGGTGAAAAAGATGGCCGCAGCGACGATTGGAAGGGAACCGACGCCAATCAGGTCTGCCTGCTGGATCATGTCGGCGATATAGATGGGTCGCCGGAACAGGTTGATCACGGATAACCAGGCCAGCACCGCATAATCCTGTACGGCAACAACCTTGTGCTTGATCCAATCTCCGGGGGAAATGAACTGGCCTGTAAGGACGCTTCCATTGGAAGCCATAAGGCACCTCCTGACAGATCGCTTCGGTTGGGATTCGGCAGGTTACGTAATATGGGATGTCAGGAGAGCAGAAAGCGCGCCCGGCAAGGTTCAACCGCTTTGCCGGTAATTTTCTCCGACCGGGCTGATCTTCAGCGAAAATTGAACCACCAAGAGCAGTTGTGGGCGACTAGCAATAGACCTGTACGCCTGGAGCATCCGCGACCAAGTTTCACAATTGTTCATCGACCAGGGTGCACTGGAACCGCACCTATCTTTCCTGAGAGTAAAGTCCTGGGCGCTTTCGGGATTTTTTGCCCGGCAGCGCTGCACGACAGCTCTGGCATTTATATCGTCACCAGACCGGAAACTTCTGGCCCCGCATCTATGTTGGTATCAGCGCGGTGCAGTGCGCAGCGCCTGTAAGAGCACCTCCCTGAATTCAGCCAGGCCTGCCTTCACAGAACAGTTGTCTACTAACGAATTCCGCAACCACAACTTTTTCGCACTAACGTTATGAAAGATGTGACAGGGGCAGCAGGGTCGTTGCCCTCAACCATTGCAATTTCCGTGCTCGGTGCGGTCTTCGGCGGATCGATTGCGGCCTTGCTGGTGGTTGGGTTCATTGAGACGCTCAAAGCGATGCTGGCGGTGGTCTCCGTGCAGAACAAATGGGTTCTTATCCTTGCGCCTCTGATCGGACTGGCGCTCTCCGTTCTAGTGCTTTACGGGCTGGGTTTGAGTGAAGGGCAAAGTTTGGAGCGCCCAAGAAGGGGGGCCAGGTGGCGGACCTTTCCGCCTGACTCGGCGCGCTCGCATTTGACTGACGACATGGTTTCATCCGCGGGCGTGGAGGAACGCTTTCCGTGGCGCCTGGCGCCGATCCGTCTTCTTGCCATCTTCTTCACTGTTGGCCTCGGCGGGCCGATGGGGACCGAAGCCCCTGCGGCTTATATCGGAGTCGCCACGGGATCTGCCCTGGGGGGGCGCTGGCGCCGTCTTGTCCGCCCTGCGGCTGTTGGAGGCGGCGCGGCGGGTGTTGCTGTGCTCATGGGAATTCCGCTTGTCGGCACCGCGTACATCCTTGAGCTGGAAAAGCGCCACAAAGCTCCGCTGAACACCGAGCGGGTAACGGCAGCGCTGGTAGGAGGATTGGTTGGATGGCTTTTCAATATGTACCTTGGAGTCAACCTGATCCGCCTGGTTGTTCCCCGGGAACCGCCGCACAGCATTTACCAAGCGTTCATGACGGCGGTGGTTATTGGAGTGCTATCGGGCTCGATTACTTCGCTCTCCGGAGCAGCAATTTATAAGGCCAAGGCCTGGCGGGCCAGCCCGATCGTCCGGCTTGAGGTTGGTGCACTCGTTTTGGCAGCGGCCGCCATAATAATCTCGATGATAGCCTCTCCTTCGGCCGCCATAGGGCCGGGCAGCGGAGCAATCTCATGGGTGGAGAACTCGACGGGAACCACAGCGCTTACTGTGCTCGCGGTTGACGTGCTCCGGGCAATCGCCACGACAGCGTCGGCGGCAGCGGGAGGATGTGGCGGCTTGTTCGTACCGTTTCTCGCAATCGGTGACCTGGCAGGACGGGCGTTTGCACCGTACCTGCAAATCCCCAGTGATCTTGCCGGTGCGGCGGGTGCAGCGGGCGGGATCAGCGGAGGGTACCACTTGCCCTTCACCGCGATTGCGCTGGTTCTTAGCCAGGGCGGTCCTCCGCTCGCGGTGCTGACCTGCCTGGCGACGGTGGTTGTTGCTGCCTTCGCCGGCGAGGGCTCAGCAAAGCTGGTGGACCAGATTGTGTCGCTTAGCCGCGCCGCTGCAGCAAAGGAGCCCATGATCGCGGAAGACCCGTACAGCTTCTGATCTTTCGCTGCCGTGATTGCGGCCGTTCGTAAGGGCTACATGGGTTGATAAACCTGCAAACTACGAATTGGTGTCCATCACGAGTCTCATAGCGATTTGCCTTTGCGGCGCACAGCCCGGATCTCAGCTTCGATGGCCTGCGGCGTGGCCCTGGCAATACCTCTCTCCGAGGCTTGTTGTCTCATGCGGGAGAGCGCAGACTGGGCCTTGGCCTGCTGGAGAATCAACTTCATAATGGCTCCTTTTTATTCTTGTAGCACAAATCGCTACAAGATGGACGTTCCGGTACTGAAGCCGATCACGCGCTGAGGCCCCGCTGCTCAGGAGCATCCGCGGCTAATGGGTTACGATACGTCTTGAGCGGTTTGGAGCGAAGCGACATTGCAGCGAGAAGAATCCGCGGCGAGGCAGATAACGCGCCGAGCCGCGTGCCGCAGGAGCATAAAAAAGCACAGCTATCGAATGGTTCTCAAGCGGTTTTCAAAAGGAAATGGTGCCGAAGAAGGGACTCGAACCCCCACACCCTTGCGGGTACATGGACCTGAACCATGCGCGTCTGCCAATCCCGCCACTTCGGCAATGAGAAGCGCCAGAGGAATTCACCGGCGCGGCGACGGGAAACAACTCTTCTATTGTAGCGAGAATGGCACAAGAGTCAAACGATCTGACGAACGGCCACGCAAAGTACCATGGTGACTCGCGAAGTGCCGCTGCTCCGCACGTAAACCGCTATTCCAGTGGTACATTAATTCGGCGATCATCGACAAACTAGGGGATGAGGATGAAGAGATTACTCACGTGGTGCATGGCTATTGCGATGGCGAGTCCGGCAGTTGCGCAAGTGAAGAAGGGAAGCAAGGAAACGGGTCCGGTAGCCGTGAAGAACGTAAGCCTGGCCAGGGAAGGGAAGGACGTGGTCGTTAGCTGGAAAGAGACTCCTGACGCGGCGAGCTACGAAGTGTTGAGAACGGTGAATCTCGAGCGCGGACCGGTCAAGACTTTTAACGTGCCCACCGGCACATTCAGCTTTCGCGACAGCGAGCCCGTCGCTGGCGCCTATTATTCAGTGGTGACAGTAGGGAAGAATGGCAGCCGCGCCCAGACGTCATGGCAAAAGCCCACAGCTGGAGGCAAGGCTCCAGCCACAGCCAAAGGAACCAAGAAGTAGCCGGACGGTTCAGGCACACGACAAAAAGTGGACTTCGGCGGGGTTCTCCCCGCCTTTTTTGCAGAATTTCAAGAAATGCCGGCTATTGCTGCTTATCGCTGGTGGCGATGCCGGATGCTGGACCCGAGCCACCGCTGGCGGCTACGGTACCGGAGCTGGCGGGTCCTACGAGCTGGTCGGCCGAGTAGTTGGGACCCAATCCCAGCTTGATCAGGGCGCGAGAATCGGGAACCACTTTGGTCTGCCAGCCGTTGTCACCCTGGTAGCGGACCAGGGCTGCCTGAGTACGGACATCCCATTCGCCGGTGGCTTCGCCGGTCAAATAGTGCTGCTTGATCAGTGCTTCCTGGATTTCCCGGGCGCGCTCGGCCTGGATGCCCTGCTGGCCTTTCCGCTTCCACGAAGTCTTTTTGGCAGACTTACGGTGCTTCGACGAAACATGGCTGCTTTTAGACGATTTTTTCGCGGGTGTTTGGGCCAGGCCAAGTCCGGCGACCAGGGCCAGAACCGTGCTGAGCAGAACCAGATTTTTAAGTCTCAGCGTCAATGGGAAACCTCAGAAAGTTCGAATATGATCGCAGATTTGATGCGTTTCCGCTACTCAGAAGTTACCTGTATCGGATTACCGAAGATTAGGGCAAACAACGTAAGTAGCTGAAACAGAAAGACATTGCGAACATTGCCAAAACGGCAGAATCGCCGGGATTACGAAAAATAGCGTTGACCGGTACTTTTTCGGCTGCGATCGATATACCGTCGAGTTGGCCGGCCAGGAACAAAAATAAAGCGAAGCATCAGTTTCGTGCTGATGCTCCGCTCGCATTTTCTCGAGTTACGGTAAGGTGCCTGACAAGAAGATGTTCCCACCTGCGGCGCCGCGGCCACTCTTGACCAGGAAGACCACATCCTGACCGCTCTTGAGTTGAGCAGTTGCCTTCCGGAAGTCGGCCTCACTGTTCACCGGCTGCTTGTTGACCTTCAGGATGATCATGCCCGGCTGTACGCCGATATCGTCGGCAAAGGAATCTGGCCGCACGTCAGTCACCTGAACACCCTGTCCCTCCGGGATACCGAATCGTTCAGCGGTTTCCGGAGTAACACCCTTCACCGTCATGCCCAGTTTGGTAGGCGCAGGCTGGGATTGATCGTTCTGATCATCCGTGGCGTCCGGGCTGCGCTCAGCAAAGAGCTTGGCACGGTCGCCGACCACCACGCTTCCTTCCTTCTGCTGCCCATTGCGGACGTAGGCTACCGGCACCTTGGTTCCGGGCTTGATGGCTGAAATCGTTGAAACCAGGTCATCACCGCTCTTCACGGGGTGACCATTAACGCTGGTGATGGTGTCTTCCGCCTGCAAGCCAGCTTTCTCGGCAGGACCGCCGCCGGTCACGCTGGAAATGGTTACACCCTGCTTTACGCCGTACATGCGGAGCATCGCTGGGGTCTGCTGATTGAAAGTTACGCCGATTGATCCGCGAGCCACGCGATGATCATTGCTCGTGAGCTGGTCGTAAACTTCGCGGACGGTGTTCGAGGGCATGGCGAAGCCGACGCCCTGGTAGCCGAACGACTGGGTATAGATCGCGGTATTTATGCCGATGACTTCACCGCGCATATTCACCAGCGGACCGCCGGAGTTACCGGGATTGATGGCGGCGTCGGTTTGGATGAAGGACTGGAATTGCCGTGCCGGGTTGATGTTGCGACCGCGCGCTGAAACGATTCCGGCGGTTACCGTGTTTTCCAGGCCAAAGGGGCTGCCCATCGCCAGGACCCAATCGCCCACGTTCATGGTATCGGAGTCGCCAAGCTTGGCCACGGAGAGTTGTGCATCTTTGGGCGGCTCAATTTTAATTACCGCCAGATCGGTCTCCTTGTCGTAACCGATCATCTTGGCATCGTGCAGCGTGCCCGGCGGATCGTCTTTCAGCTTGACGCGAATGCGGTCGGCGCCGTCCACCACGTGATAATTCGTGATGATGTAACCGTTCTGGTTGAGAATGATGCCTGAACCCAGCGAACGAGAGCGGCCTCCCGGACCACCGAACGGATTGGGTGACTCGTCGTCACCACCGGGGCCCTGGCCCTGTCCGCCCTGGTCGCCGCCGAAGAAGCGGTTGAAAAAGTCCTGGAGATCGTCATTCCCACCACCCTGGTCGCCCTGACTGCCCTGGCCCTGGCGGCGATGCGGGTTCGTCCTCCTTGGACGGGGATTCGATTCCGTGCTGATGTTCACGACGGCGCCGTTGATCCGCTTGGCCACCTCATTGAAGGTTGAGCTGAGCTGCTGCGGCGTCTGCATGGGCAGCAGCGCGGCGTCAGCGGTGGAAAAGTTGCCCTTTACGCCGTTCCGGCTGAGCACTGTACCGATCAGGATGCCCACGGCCAGCGTCACCATCACGACCAGCGTGGAGAACACTCTCTGGGCCCTGACTCTTGCCAGATAATCGGCAAAACGCGAATTCATAGAATGGGACCTCTTTTAGGACGATTGCGCCTGTGGAAATTATAATCTTGGACGCTTTCCGGAGCTCTTGACGAATTTGATGAAAGCGCTAGTTCCTTAGACGCAAAACAGAAAAGCTATGTTATCCAGCAGAGCCGGTTTCGGCGGCTTCTGCCGCCAGTTCGGCCTCAGGATGGGCCACGCTGCCCAGCAGTTCCGAGATCAGAACGCCAGCCAGGATCATCAAAGCGCCCAACCCGGAGCGCATCCCCAGCCGCTCGCCCAGCACGATGTACGAAGTCAGCCAGGCAAAGACCGGTTCGAGTGTGAAAATAAGTGCAGCATGAGTAGCGGGAGTGAACTGCTGGGCCCACGCCTGGACGGTGAAGGCCACGGCAGTCCCGAAAATGCCTGTGATCAGAATGCAGGCGATCACCGCGCCGCTGAAGTGGATGTGAGGCTGCTCGAGCAGGGGAGCGGTTGCGATCATCAGCACGGCAGCCACAGCGATTTGTAGTACAGCCATCTGTTCGAAGGGAAAACGCTGCGTGGCCCGGCCGAGAAACACTATCTGGAAGGCGAAGGCGAACGCGCAGGCGATGCAGAGAATGTCCCCGAAATTGACCTTGGCGAAATCCGCCAGGGCCTCCTTTCCGGCGGGAACTGTCAGGAGAAAAAGGCCGCAGAGCGCGAGCACGATACCCAGCCCTCGCCAGGGATGGACCTTGTGCCGCCAGATCGCGAAATGAATCAGCGGGACCAGCACGGTGGAGATGCCGGTGAGGAAGGCGGTCTTGGAAGGCGTGGTGAGCCGGAGTCCGGCGGTCTGAAAGGCATAGCCGAGATAAAGGAAGAGTCCGACAACGCAGCCCATCGCCAGCGACCGGCGGTTCAGCCCGGCCAGATGTTTGCGGTACCAGATGATCAGCAAAACAGCCGCCAGTGACATCCGAACGGCGTTCAGCATGATCGGGGAGGAATCCGCCAGTGCCGCTTTGATGAGCACAAATGTGCTGCCCCAGATCAGGGTGATGGTCACGAGCAGCAGATGGGCTTTGAGGGATCGGGACACAGGTTTTTGTCACTCGAACAGCGAGCTCATTCTAAAAGGCCAAGGCAGTTGGCTGCGTTTCGATTACTCTTCAGTAAACCTTAGTGGGGCGCCCCCCTTGTTTTTTCCTGCTTTGTTACAAACAAAGCTACTTGCCCAATTTCGACCCTTGGGTCACGCCGAGTTTACGCTTGGGTCACGCCGGGAATTGCTTGGGTGACCCAACGTTTTTCTTGCGTCACCCAAGGGTCTGAATCCCCAATCGCAATTTGGCAGGTTGATCACTGAGTAACTATTTGGATTATGAAAGACCACGGCAACACTAACTCCGCCCCAGTCCCTCGCGACAGGGCAGCCGTCCAACACCGGGAATTTTAATCGTATTTTATTCGCCAAGTCAAGCGTTACGGCGCGGCGGCAAAGAGCAGCTTGGCGGAGCCGGCGAAGACCTCGACGTAATCCTGGTGCGGCGGAATCAGCTGCAGCAGCTGGAAATTTCAGAGCGCGGTAATCAGGAGAAATGCTCGGGAACGGTTTCTAATACGCCATTGTCCCGGGTCGTGTTTGGAACTTTCGGGACTTTAGCCAACTGCTCTTTGTAGAGTCTCCGCTGAGGGTAGCGGGACGCAAACATGGATCGTGGTCCCATGCCGCGGCTTCGAGTCAATGTGAATGGATCCATGAACCAGTTTGACTCGCTCCTGCATGCTGGTAAGACCTAATCCTTTCCATGGGCCTGCCGTGTCCATGTCGAAGCCGACGCCTGAGTCGCGAACCGTCAACTGAATGTCAACTGGTGTTTGCGTCAGCAGCACTTCGATTCTTTTCGTCTTGCTATGCTTCGCGGCGTTGTTGAGCCCTTCCTGCAGAACTCGGAAAAGGCACAGTCCGATCTCGAACGGAACAGCACTGGAAACAGTGTTGCTGAAGTAAATCTCTATCCTCTGCCGTTTGCCGAATTCCGCGCACCATCCCTTGATAGCGGAAACAACGCCCGTGTACCTGAGCTTGGACGAGTGCAAGTCGTGCGACATAGCCTGTACGTCTTTGCTGAGATCGATGGTCTCCTGTCGAAGGGCTTCAAGACGCTGGCGAAGGGCAGAAGGATTGCTCTGCAGCCGTTCAAGTTCGAATCCTAACATCACGAGCCGCTGGGTGACGTCGTCGTGAAGCTCCCTGCCGATCCGTGCTCGTTCCTCCTCCTGTGTTTGAATCAGTTTTTGATTAAAGGCTGAAAACGCTTCTTCTACCTGCTTGCGGCTCGTGATATCCATTCCGAAGACGAGAATACCTCCTATACCCCCGCTCACAGTCCGCCAGGGGCGAACCTCCCAGGAGTACCACCTGGTTCCTTCTTTGCGTTCCCACCGATCTTCGTCTGCCCGCACGGTTTCACCTTTGAGGGCTCGTTGGTGTGCTTCCTTCCATTCCTCCGGGAGATCGGGAAACAGTTCGTAATGGGAGCGGCCCAGTATCTCTGAGCTATCCAGCGAAAAATCTGAGCACCAGAGATCACTCATCTGGACATAACACATCCTGCGGTCGAACATCGCCGCCAGTGCCGGCACATTTTTCACGAACGTTTTCAGCAGTTCTTCCCGCGACTGCAGGAAGGCCGCCTGCTGCTCCAGAACTTGATTCAATTGGCGCAACTCTTGTTCCGCCGTTTTGATATCGGTCACGTCAACGCACGAACCGATGAAGCCCGCGAAGGAACCATCGGAATTGAACCTCGGTACTCCGTTGTCAAGGATCCAGCGATAGTTTCCGTCGCAACGCCGGAGGCGGTATTCCATGGTGAAAGGCTTGCGCTCATCAAATGCACTCACGTACGTGGCCAGGCACTGTTGCAGGTCTTGCGGGTGGACGCCTTCTGCCCAGCCGTTGCCAAACTCCTGCTCCACGGACCGCCCTGTAAATTCAAGCCATGGCCTGTTGAAGTAATTGCAGAGCTTGTCAGTACCGGACATCCAGATCATGACAGGCGCAGTGTCGGCGACCAACCGGAAACGTTGTTCGCTTTCCTTGAGCGCTGCTTCAGCCTGCTTCTGCTGTGTGATATCGCGAGCGATCTTGTTGAAACCTGTGATTTTGCCGGTGAGGTCTCTGACAGGCCCGATGACAAGAGAAACATTGATGCGTTTACCAGTCTTGCCAATGCGTGTGGTTTCATAATGTTCAATGCGGCCTCCCGCACGCAACCTCTCGAGGATCATGTTCTCCTCATCGCGTAAGTCCGGAGGAATTAAGATCGTGATCGGCTTTCCAACAACCTCCTCCTCCGTATAACCGAACATGCGCTGCGCACCCGGGTTCCAGCTGGTAATGATCGCGTTAAGATCTTTTGAAATGATGGCGTCCGCGGACGATTCAATGATCGCGGCATGCTGGAATCGGAGGGATTCCGCCCGTTTCCGTTCAGTGATATCGAACAGGACCGCCAGCCAGCCATTCGCGGTTTCGCCGTCAAATGTGGGCGTATAGTTTGCTGAAATCCAGCGGTTGCCGATGTTTGGAAGATTCACTTCCTGCTCGTAACTTACATGCTGACCCGAAAGCACTTGCTCGAAATAGCTCCGCAATACTTCAAATGCTTCAGTACCCAGAACGGCCGAGATATGTTGCCCCAGGATTGAGTCCAAAGGACGCTGGAGCCAGTCTGCGTAGGCTTGATTAGCCCAAAGATAACGAAAATCGCGGCTGCAATGCGTGACAGCCACGCCCATCTGACGTGTCATCAATTCCAACAGCTCTATTTGCTGACGCGTCCTACCCTCCAACATCTCTATTTGCTCACGCGTCCTACCCCGCGCCACGTTCTTCGTCCCCCCAACAAGTGAAAGTGGCGTTTAACGATCCAATCGCTAAAATCCACATCGTTCATAGATTATGTTCCGGAACGCACCAAGCATTCAAAGCTCTTCAATTGTGTGAAATCCGGAACTCTTTACCATCTAAGAATGGTCGCCCGAGCCGCTCAGACGTGAAGCCGGCGGCAGCGCTGAATTGGGGGTCAGGAGATGAGGCTTACTGATCAAGGCGTTGACGGAAAAAGTGCGAATGATCGGAATCCGCTGTGAGGAGTCAACTACAGCAAAGGTGTGTGAGGATCGGCTCAGGCTGCGCGTTTGCGTGCTCCACCGGTCCGCTTTGTACGAGAGGCTGTTCGCGGCTTAGCTTTAGCTGAAGTACGCTTCGTCGTCCCGGTGGATTTCGCACCTTTTCCAGAAGATCTGGATGCAGGCGTCTTGGCTCCCTTAACTTGCGTGCCTGCCGATCCTGCCCTTGCTGCCTTCGGCTGCTTTCCCTCAAACAACCACTCGGCGCCTTTTTTCACCGCCGCCTTGCGATTGCTCTGCCACTCGCGTGAGCCGGTGTCGCCGGCAATCTCGGCGAGGCTGCGATTCGTCGTGACCGAGTAATCAAGATCGTCGACGTCGAAGCCCTCTTGAACGGCTTCATCCCGTTTTTTGATCAGCAGCCACTCGGTACCTTTAGATCCCGGACGCCGCGACCGCATATGCGCCAGCACAAATTCGCCGTTAAGCTTCTTGCCATGCAGGCGAAACTTGAGATCGCCTTTTGCCAGCATGGCATCAGGATCGCCCAGAGGCTCCCACGTCCCCATGTCCCACACCATCACGGTGCCGGCGCCGTAGTTGCCTTCGGGAATGATGCCTTCAAAGCTGAAATACGAAACCGGATGGTCTTCCACCTGCATTGCCAGCCGCTTGTCCGCCGGATCAAGTGACGGCCCCTTGGGCACGGCCCACGATTTAAGCACGCCATCCATTTCCAGGCGGAAGTCATAATGCAGGTGGGAGGCGCGATGCTTCTGTACCACGAAGCGGTGCTGGTCGGCTCGGCCCAGGTCGCCTTTGGGTTCGGGCGTCTGGTCAAAGCGGCGCTTGCGGTTGTATGTTTCTAGAGCCACCAACGTTTAGATGCAAATTGCCGTTGAGTTTGCACCAGAATACGCGCAGGGTAGGCACGGGAGATATGAATGGCCAAAATTCCTGGCGAGAAGCTGCTGAGCGAGGTGATCCAGGAGCGACGCGCGACGGCCAGCTTCGAAGAAGTGCCGATTCACAGCGCTGACCTGGAGAAAATCGTGCGTGCGGGGCTGGCCGCACCCAGCGCTTATAACCTGCAGCCGTGGCGTTTCATCCTGGTGCGTGACCGCGAGCAGAAGAAAAAGCTGCGTGCCGCCAGTTTCAACCAGCCCAAGGTAGAAGAGGCAAGCGTGGTGGTGGTGGCGTGCGGCGATCCTGAAGGCTGGAAGCACGGCGATCTCGACGTGGTGCTGGATATTGCCAAAGACCACGGCTTTGGCACGGACGAACAGCGCGAGAAAATCCGCGGTTCCGTCACCGGCTTTCTCGGCGGGACGCCGGGCAGTGCCGGCGGCTTGCAGCCGGACTTCTCCGTCTGGGTGAACCGCCATGTGATGATCTCGTTCACTACGATGATGTGGACCGCGGAAACGCTCGGCTATGACACGGCGCCGATGGAAGGCTTTGAGGAAGACAAGGTCAAAGCGCTGCTGCACATCCCTGATCGCGTGCGCGTGGTGGCCCTGCTTGGAATCGGACGACTCAAGGGCACGGACAAAGTATTTGCCGGACGTTTCAATCCCGAACGTGTGGTTTTTGCCGATGAATGGGGAAAAAAGATTGACTTCTAAACAGATCGTACGAGGTGCACTGGCATTAATCTGCCTAATCACGTGCACGGTTGCGCTTCCTGGAAGTGAAGTTGTGATTCGCGCGAACGCGGCGGCACAAAGTCCAGGCCCAACGCCCTCGCCTACGCCCGCTCACCCGGCCTTCACCGTAAGAGCGGGTTCGAGCATGCTCTTGCAGATCCGTGACGGCCTGCGGACGCGCAACGCACAGCTCATGCTGGCCCCCTTCGATCGCAGCCGCATGCCAGATGCGCAGCTTTTTGAGCAGCAGCTACGATCATTTTTTTCGCACACCGAAACCATTCGTGTTCATCTGAATCTGGTAAACGCGACCACCGACCACGAAAACGGCACTGCCGACGTAGATGCGGAGATGGAAGCCGATCTGGGCGACAACGTGGTCCCTCTGCACAAGCAGGCACGCCTGAAGTTTTCTGCCGTTCTGGAGGGCGACAAGTGGAGGTTGGTCGATGTCCAGCCGCGTTCGTTTTTCTCCACTCAGCCCTGAGCTCGCTCGATGAAACGCGAATACCCTGACCGGCCGATCGTGGGCGTGGGCGCCGTGATTATCCACGAACGCAAGGTGCTGCTCATTAAGCGCGGTGCGCCGCCTCTCCTGGGCGAATGGTCGCTGCCCGGAGGAGTAGTCGAGCTTGGAGAAACTCTCCGCGCAGCCGCCGAACGCGAAGCGCTCGAAGAGACCAATCTTGTCGTGAAAGCCGGGGAAGTGCTGGAGGTTTTTGATCGCATTGTCCCCGGCGTCGAAGACCGTCCGCAGTATCACTATGTGCTCGTGGATTTTTTGTGCCAGGTGGAAAGCGGCGAGGCGAAAGCAGGCGGTGACGCTGCGGATGTCGCGTGGGCAGCAGAAGAGGAACTGGAGAAATTCAGGTTGGAAAAGCCGGCGAGAGAAGTGATCCTCAAGGCATTTGCGTCCGGATTCGCCGCAGATATGCGCTGATCTGTTTTTCTAATTCCTTTGTTCTATCTGCGTTCATCTGCGGAAATCAGCGGCAAATCGCTTTGTTGTTCTCCGTGTCTCCGTGCCTCCGTGGTGGATGCTATTTTCCCCACACGTAAGCATCATCCTGTGGCAGACCCATGAACGCCAGTACGCGGCAGGCGAACTGGTGCGCCATCTGCTCGAACGAGTGCGGCAGGTTGTAGAAGGTCGGGATCAGCGGATAGATCGTTGCGCCGGCCTCGGCTGCAAGGTCCATATTGCGAATATGAACGCGATTCAGTGGCGTTTCGCGCACGCACAGCACCAATGGCCGTTTTTCCTTGAGGCATACATCGGCTGCGCGCTGGACCAGATTCGTAGCCAGGCCATGCGCAATGCCGGCGAGCGTTCCCATGCTGCAGGGAAGGATGATCATGCCATTCGTCGGATAAGAACCGCTGGCGATGTTCGCGCCAATGTCATTAATGTTCTGCTGGCGGATCTTCTCCGATTTCGCGCCCAGCAACTGCTGCACCAGGTTGTTGCGGCCCTGAATGTTGAGTTCTTCGGCAAAGACGCGCAGGGCGTTATCTGACGCGATGAAGTTCACGCATTGGACGCGCTGCTCGCGTTCCAACAGCTGCAGCAGAGCTCGTGTGAACAGGGCTCCGCTTGCCCCGGTGGCGGCCACCGTAAGTACATGGGCTGTCGAATGGGATGAGTTCTGCATCTAACGTTATAAGCTCTAGTTCACAAACCTGTCAGGAAAACTTTTCGAGAGCATAGGGTTTGGGCTTGCGGCTCGTCAAGCCGGTATGAGAAGTGTCTTCACAATGCGTGCTCGTCGCCGTACTGCTGCACAGCAGCTTGGGCTGGAGCAGGTGCAGCGCGAAATCAAAGCCACCGATCCGCACGGGAGGCTGAAATATCTCCGCGAATTCAGCGAAGCTTTCCGTGAGTACCAGTGGGTGCTCAGCGGGGCAGAACTGCAGCAGCGGTTGAAGCGTGCCAACGTGCTCCTGGTAGGTGACTATCACGCGTTACCTGCCTGCCAGAACTACACGGCTGATCTGCTGGAGCAGCTCACGCTGGATGGACGGCCGGTGGTTCTAGCCCTGGAGATGGTCTTCAGCAAAGACCAGCATCTGCTGGATCGCTGGCTGCGTGAGGAACAGAGCGATGACGAGTTGCGTTCCGCACTTCGCTACGATCTGGAGTGGGGCTACGAGTGGAAGCCGTTCCTCGAGCTGTTGCGCCGTGCGCGACGCCATGCCTCAGGAGTTTACGGGATTGACTGTGCCACGCGCGGCAACATGCGCAAGATCCACAAACGTGACCGGCACGCGGCCGCGCAGATCGCGGCAATTCGGCGCGCCCATCCGGAAGCGCGGGTCGTGGTGCTGTTTGGGGAAGCCCACCTTGCGCCCACACACCTGCCTGCATGCCTGCGGCTGCTACGCCCCAAAGATCGTGTGTTGACGGTCCTGCAAAACGTGGACGAGCTTTACTGGCGCTCGGCCGGCGAGTCGCTGGATGCTCTACCCGCAGTGCAGGTAAGTGAAGATGTTGTCTGCGTGTTCAATGCAACGCCGCTCGAGAAATACGAACGCTACCGCATCTGTATCGAGCAGTGGCGTCAACCGGAGCCCGAAGTTGCGCATGCTGCGCTTGCACCCACGTTTTACAACCTCGTCGATACGCTTTTGCGATCGCTGGGACTTGAGCAGTACTATCCAGTCGCCGGTAGTCACCCCAGCACGCTCGTGGAGGAGTATCCAGATGTGCAGAGGCGTTCGGAGACAGGGCAGTTTGAGGCGCTGCTCGCAGAATACGATGTTGCTCCCACAGAGCGCCGTGCAGTACTGGAGAGACTGCGCCGCAACGGCTGCGTATATCTGCCGCAAAAGAACCTGTTGCTGATCGAGCGCTTCAATATGGCAGCCGCTGCTGAAGAAGCCGTTCGCTTTGTTCAGACTGAATGTCGCGGCGCGCGATCCTTGCTGGGGCCATGGGCAGCCGCTTCGCCGGAGCATCATTTCTATTTCGGTGTCATGGAAAAAGCTCTTGTGACGTTCGGCGCGCGAGTTCTCAATCCCCATGCGCCTGCGGCGGCGGACGAGAAGCAAGCCGGATCGCTGGAAAGACTTGGCATCTCGCTAGGCGCCGCGATGCATGAAGCGTATGTTGATGGCTTGCTCACGCGCAGCCATCTCCGCGCGCTCTTCTTCCGCAAAATTCACCTGCCCGGCGCGGCCAAGAAGGCATATTTCGAGGTGGCGAAGAGAATAGCAGCGCAACGAGCAGTGAAAAACTGAGAGCTACTCAAAACGGATATTAACTCCACTGCCTGACGGCTGTAGCACAGGCGCCTCGCCTGTGCCACGAGGGGTGCCGCGCCTGCGCCGGAAGAATGACAATCTACCGCCGCAAGACTCGATCAGACCACACGCTTTCTAGCACAGTTGACCATTGTTTGCACGACGACGGCGAGCGCTACGAACTGGAGTCGGTTGTCGTGATGAGCACCCACGTTCACCTGATATCGACTCCACTGCCGGACGGGTGTAGCACAGGCGCCCCGCCTGTGCCGCGAGAATGACAGCCGCCGCAAGACTCGATCGGACCACACGCTTTGTAGCACAGGCGCCTCGCCCTAAGCCGTAGCGCACTGCCAGTACCGTCAGCTCCGCATAAACTGATACCCTAGTTCATTCGCCATGGATCACTCCTCCCTCCTTAAATTGCTGGAGCAAGTGCGCGATGGACGCGTGTCTCCCGACGACGCCGTTTCCCAACTGCGCCACATGCCGTTCGAAGACCTCGGCTTTGCCAAGGTGGACCACCATCGCCGGCTTCGCGCCGGAATGCCGGAAGTGATCTTCTCCCGGGGTAAGACTCCGCAGCAGGTGGCCCAGATCTTCAAGAAGCTGGCGCAGCATGGCGGGAACGTGCTGGCCACTAAGGCGGATCGTGAGCACTTTCGTGCTGTAAAGAAGGCTGTGCCCAAAGCCGAGTACCACGACATGGCGCAAGCTGCCGTGCTCCGTCGCGACAAGGCGAATTATGGTAAGGGAGCGATCGCGATTGTCTCGGCGGGAACGAGTGATATCCCTGTGGCTGAGGAAGCTCTGGTGACTGCTGAAATTATGGGGAATGAGGTAATTCCTCTTTATGATGTAGGAGTCGCGGGTATTCACCGGCTGCTCGCAAATCGTACGGTGATCGATAAAGCCCGTGTCGTGATCGTCTGTGCCGGCATGGAAGGGGCTCTGCCCAGCGTGGTCGGAGGTCTTGTCCGCGTTCCGGTAATCGCGGTGCCCACCAGCGTCGGCTATGGAGCTTCGTTCAACGGATTGGCGGCTCTGCTGGGCATGCTGAACTCCTGCGCTTCCAACGTAAGCGTGGTCAATATCGACAACGGTTTTGGCGCAGGCTACGTTGCCAGCATGATTAACCGGCTCTGAACAGGTTTCATGAACGCCCGCGCAAAGCGGTTCCTAAATTGCAAGCGTTTTCCGTAGCTGCTATAAAAATTTCTTTAGCAACGCTCCTACTTTTCTCAGCGTCTCATTTGCAGGTGTACAATTTGCGGGTAGCGAGGGCCTTCGGACCTTCTTTTGGGACCTTCTCCCAGCCGAGGCGCAAATGAATATTCACGTAAGCTACAAATCAGGCAAGACGCCTGATGTAGAGCGCGAATTCCAGATACAAATCCAGAAACTCGAACGCAGGCTGCGGGTCTTTAATCCAGACCTGGTCCATTTACACGCAATCGTAGACGCCTTGAACGGGCAGGGAGCGTCGACCTCACTCAACCTGCGGCTGCCTTCTGGGCAGATGGCGTCGCACGAATCAGGTACGAATCTGATTCCGGTATTGAAGGCGGCCTTTTACGATCTCATCACTCAGTTAAAGCGCCACATGGATCTGCTGCGCGGTGATTTCAGCCGCAAACGCCGGCAGACCGGACGAACCCAGGTGATCGAGTCCGCAGTTCCGTTTGAGCAGACGTTTGCTTCCGTGCCGCCGCAAGAACAGCCTATGGCCGGTGCCTCGAAGGAGGGCAATGGCTCCGCCGCGAACCCTGAGCTGCAGAACTGGATCAATGCCAATATCGGGCAGCTGAACGGCTTCATCGAGCAGGAGCTCCGGATCCGTGCCGTGAACGGCCAGATTCGCGAAAACCAGATCGCGCCGGAGGAAGTGGTTGACGAGGTGATTGTGACCGCGCTGTCACAGGAAGACGGCGGATCTTCGCTGCTCTCGTCGGGAAATTTGTTTCAACGGCTGGCCATCCAGGCGATCCGCCGGCTCATGCAAGACACGGCCGATACGGCGAACGTCTCCCTCGATTCTCCCCACCGGGCGCAGAACGTGACCGGCAGCGATGAAAACCTGCTCCAGTATCATCAGCCTGACGACCGTCCGCAGGAAGAAAATGTGATCCGCGACGAGATGGCGCGCACGCCGGAAGAAATCTTTGCCGGCGAGGAGATGGTCGCACAGCTTGATATTGTCCTGCATGAAGTGAAAACCGCCGACCGCGAGGCCTTCGTTCTATTCACCCTGGAGGGCTTCACTATCGAGGAGATTTCACGGCTCTCCGACCGCACGCCAGAGCAGGTACGCCAATCCATCCACCACGCGCGGGAGCTTGTCCAGCAGCGATTGCCGGAGCAGAACCAGTACCGGCGCAGGCTGCTGCAGCGCTCGCGTGTGGCCTGACCTTATATTCACTGGAACGACGAGGAGGTATTCATGATTTCCCGTGAGGAGCTTCGTCACCTGGCCCAGCTTGAGTCATCCCACGGTTGCGCCATTACCTTTTATTACCAGCCGCAGACACCACAGGATCGCTCACATCGCGAAGAGGCCATCATCGTCAAGGACATTGCGCGCGAGGCGCTGCGTCGCGCGGAGCGAAACGGCAATAACCAGGAGTTGCACGATGACCTGCAGCGCATTGTCGAGATCGCGGAAAGGCTTCACGGCAATCATTCCCGCGGCAAAGTCATTTTTGCATGTCGCGAACTCGGCATCTGGCGCGAGCTTGACGTAATGCCCCGGCTCGGCCGGACGCAGATGATCGTAAACTCGCGTTTCCACTTGAAGCCATTGGTTGCCGCGGATCACAACGTGCCGAGCGCCCTCATCGCGCTGGTGGACCGCAAGAAGGCGCGCCTTTTCGAGTTGCGTGATGGCAATCTGCTGCAGAAGCCGGAGCTTGAATTCGGTCCCCTGCTTAAAGTTGGGAAGAGCGATGGCTATCTGGGATACGATGCCGGCCATCGCGAGCGGCACGTCGAGAACGAAACCAAGTATCACTTCAAGCAGTTTGCTGAATCCATGCTGAGCCTGATCGGAAAAGACAAGCTGGACGTCCTCCTCATTGGCTGCCGCGACGAAACCTGGCCGGAAATCCAGCCGCAGCTGGACACCTACGTAAAACAAAAGCTGGCTGGGCGGTTCCTCGCCGATCCGGGCAATGCCAGTGCCGAAGAAGTCCGTGAATATGCGGAACGCATTTTGGAGCGCAATCGCCTCATTGAGCAGCAGTCCGTGCTGCGCGAAGCCATCGGTCAGGCGTCCCGCAATTCGATAGGAGCTATGGGCTTGCGCCACGTCCTTACTGCGCTGGAACGCCAGGAAGTAGACACGCTCCTCATCAGCCGCGATTTTCAGGCTGACGTGGTGGAGTGCACAAATTGCCGCCATCTCGATACGCGCCTGGTCAAGAGTTGCGCTGTGTGTGGTCAGCCGACCCGCGAGCTCACCGATGTGGCTGATGTGCTCGTGGATCTTGCCCTGCATAACGGCGCAGATATCGAATTTTTCGATAACGATCGCGAACTGGAGAAGGCTGGCCGTATCGCCGCGCTGCTCCGTTTCCGCGCCGACCAGAACACGGCCGAGAAGGTGGCGGTGTAGTTTTGTGTTTACATCCCGAGCGAAGCGAGCGAGCCCTATCTGCTTCGATAGAGCGGAGAATCGAAACTGGATATGTGACACTTGCATCAAAGTGTATCGAGCTCGCAGGGATTCCTCGCTTCGCTCGGAACAAAGGCAACCATGTCCGCTGACGCCCTCAAAGACTACCGTATG
>DATAEJ010000244.1:0-4574 GCA_036258095.1 Candidatus Angelobacter sp.
CGGGCAGCGTCGACGGCGCGTTCGGTTTCATCCGGGCTCATGGAGCCGAGATCGAAGAAAAGCACAATGGCGCGCTTGTTGCTCAGGGCTTCTTCGGCGTCTTTGCGGCTAAGGATGGGCTTGTTCGCGGCAGTCTGGGCCTCGCCCGAAGCCGCCGGACCGGCAGCAGCAAGTGGTACCGTGTCCAGGCTCTCGAAATCGAAGCTAGAGATGGTTTGCGGCTTGCCTTCTTCGAGAAGGGTGAAGTCTCCGCGCTTGAGATCGCTGACGAGTTTACCTTGCTTGTCGCGAACCACCACGTTGACGAGCACGAGCTCGGTTTCGACGCGAAGCCGATACAGCCCCTGCGAGTCTTTGCTGGTGACTTGCGGCGGTTTAGGGGCGTCCTGGGCTGTGATCTGGCCGAACAACAACGCAGCGGAGAGCAGGGAAGCTGCGAATGACTGCATGATTGAATTCTTGCCGAGGATAATCATCTGCTCAGAACCTGTACCGCGCCAGGAGTTGGGCCTTGCGCATTGAGCCTACGGACGTGACCTGGCCGAATGTTCGCGAGCCGAGCGTCGTGTCGATGGCGCTGAAATGCGCAGTGTTAAAGATGTTGCTTGCCGAGAGCCGGAACTCGATGCCCTGCATTTCCCTCAGCTGGACGTTTTTGGATACAGACATACCAAAATCGACAGTGCCCGGCCCGATGATGATGTTGCGACCTGCATCGCCGAACACGCCGGTGGGCGCGGTAAATGCCGCAGTGTTGAACCATTGCTGGATCGTAGGATGGTCGACGGTGAGTGAAGCTCTGGGAACAAGGTCCGGCCGCACCGTGCCGAGCGTTCCCCGGCTTAGATCAGAGCCGCTACCGAAGAAGCGCGGCGAGAATGGATGGCCGGACGCTACGGTCACGTTTCCGCTGAAGGTGATCTGGCTCAGGACGCGTTCGCCGAAGCTGCTTGAGTTCAACCATTTCTTGTCTTTGCCGAACGGCAGCTGGTAGAGGTAGTCGCCGGTAAAGCGATGGCGCTGATCGAAGCTGGAGAGCCCCCGTTCGGCTCCGAGGTCCTGATCATTCTGCGCGACGACAACCGCGCCACCGCCGATGGAGGACGCGTTATCGATCGATTTCGAATAGGTGTACGTCCCACCGACTGAAATTCCATGGCGCAGCCGTTTGCGAACGCGCACGCTACCTGCATGGAGAATCGACGATCCTTCTGATGACTCAAACAGAAACGGCTGCACGCAGTCGGTGGCTGCCGCAGTCGCCGGTGTGCAGGGCAGAAAGCGTGGGCCGCCGGTCTGCAACTGGTCGGGCGCGCGCACAATGTCGAGATGCGTTCCCTTGCTTCCCGTGTAACCAATGTTGACGACCAGTGAAGTCTTGATCTCCTGCTGGATGTTCAGGTTCCAGCTCTGCACGTAAGGCAAGCGGTAATTCGGGTCCACTGCGTACGTGTTGGTGATGTGATTTGGGCTGGCGGCAGGCGCCACCGGAAATCCGTTTTGCAGGGGCAGGCCGGTAAGATTAGTAAGCGGGTCCGCGGTATTGGTTTGTGCTACCGCGAAAGGCGGCTGGAAGCCAAGCTGTGTAGCCATAGAGCCGTATTGCGCCAGGTTGTAGTTCACACCGTATCCGGCGCGGACAACCGTTTTGGAATAAGGTTTCCACGCGACACCCACACGCGGCGCAAAGTTATTGCGATCGGGATGAATGAGGCTGTCGCCGTATTTCCTTCCGGTGATCGGTCCCACCTGACCGGGCAGAACCAGCGCGACGTGGCTGAGATCCGGAGCGACATCGAGATTCGCAAGCTGGTTATTGCTCTCCACGAGCGGGTTCACGAATTCGTAACGCAGGCCGAGGTTGAAGGTCAGGTTCTTGCCCGCGCGCCAGTTGTCCTGCGCGAACAGGTCAAATGAATTCGAGCTGAAGTGGTAAGTCGAGGCGCCAAACTGAATTGAAGTCTGCTGGGCAAGGCCGAGCAGAAAATCCGCGAACGGCTGCTGGACTATTTCCGAACCGATCCCGCCGCGCAGCGCGGGATCGAGAGTCGCCGAACCCGTAAAGGTGAAGGTGCCGCGAGCATTGGCTGAGTTGCGTATGTCCACGAGTTGGTGCCGGACGTCTCCTCCCCAGGTCCAGCTATGTTTGCCATGGCTGTAGCTCATGGAATTGCTGATCGTGTAGTTCTGGTTGGTGCGGTTTTGCGGCGTGACGTCCTGCAGGCTGGTGAACTGCGGCGCAAAGTTGAGGACCGGCAAGCCGAAGTCAGCAGGGAACTGGGAGACGCCACCGATACCGAGCTGTGCCTCAATGTCGTTGACGTTGGTGAATTGGTTCGTAGCCTGGCTGCCGCTGTGGTTGTAATTGAAGCGCAGGGAGTTCAGCAGCCTGCCCTTGACCGCAGAATAGCCAAAGTTGCCATTGAAGTTCTGGACGTTTTGCTTGCCTCCCAGCCCGGGAAAAGGGTTGAGTAGCGTGCTGCGCAGATTGTTGTAACTGAACCCGCCGTTGATGCTGTGCGACCAGCGCTGCTTTTCTTTTTTCTTGTCGCCCCCCTGCGCTGCCTGGCGTGCCTGCTGGCGCTGCTGCGCCCGCGGCCCCATGAATCCGAACATGTCTCCGGGATTGGAGCTGAAGCTGTGGTTAAAGCGGATAAATGCGGTGTCGGAGTCGCTGGGCGTGGACGACAGGAAATGAAAATTGCGCGAGGTTCCAGGCAGATTCGGCTGCGGAATGAAGCTCAACAGCGCGGCCGCAGTTGGGTTGATCGCGGATAGCTGGTTGTTGGTGATGGCAGCGTGGGTCACCGGATCGAACAGTTGCACCGGCGCCGGGCCGGCGAGCAGGTCAGAGAAATTTCCGGAGCGCTCCGCAACGGTTGGAACGGTAGAGAATACGTCATAGGCACTGCTGCTGCGCGAGCCGTTGTAAGCGCCGAAGACAAAGGTCTTGGTGCCACCGCTGTAGACATGCGGAATATTCAGCGGGCCGCCGAGATTGATGCCGAAGTGGTTCTGGTTGTAGTCCGTCTTGGGTTCCTGGATTCCGTTGAGCGAGTAGGGACGCGCATCAAGGATTGAGCCGCCGTAGTCATAGAAGATGGAGCCGTGTGGCCTGTTCACGTTGAAGCCGCGGCCGCGTCCACCGCGCCCGCCGCCACCACCGCCGGGACCGCCGATCATGAAGACCATTGGGCCACCACCGGGACCGCCGGGTGCTCCACCAAAGCCACCGCCGCCGAAACCTCCACCTCCACCCAGGATTTGAATGTTCGCCGTGACGCCGTTCATGTTGAAGGTGGCCTGGCCTCCGCCCTGTTGCTGAAGTTGTTCGCGAATATCGGAGAGGCGGTCCTGCATTTCGCCGGGATCGAAAAGGTTCTGGTCGGCGCGACCCATGGCGCCAGAGACAGAGACCGATTCGTTGTTACCTTCGGCCGCCAGCCCCGAGTTGGGCAGAGCGCTTAGGCCGCCGGGGTCGGAGGATGCTGGGCCGCCCAGATCGCCGCCACCTCCACTCGACAACGCGAGCTGTTGCATGCCGGCTCGACCTGCGGCGGTCATTGCCTGAGCGATTTGTTGACTGGCCTGGCTGCTCTCCTGTTGCTGAACGCGAGAGGCCAGCTGAAGGTTCAGGTCGGCCTTGCCGCTGCGGTTCTGGTCATTGATGACAATTTCCTGGGTGGCCGGAGCGAAGACAGTAAACTCCGCGCGTACTACATAACGTCCCTTGCCGGTGAGCGCAAGCTTGAATGTCCCATCCACTGCAGTTGAAGTGACGTATTTCTTGCCCGTGAGCGAGTTGGCGGCAGTAATCGTGACGCCCGGAACTGGCAAGTTGCCGGACTTGACGGTACCAGTGATTTCACCATAGGGCGTTACCGGCGTGGAACCGGCAGGGTTTTGTGTTGCAGCCGGCTGAGGCGAAGGGGCAGGCTGGGCGGGAGACGCCGGTTGATCCTGAGCAAAAGCGGTCACCAGGAAGACGAGGGTCGCAAGCGTGAGACGAAGAGCGCGCATCAGATTTACTTCTTCTCTGGGCTGATCTTGCTGTCATTGGCGGAAGCGGATGGTTTCTCTGTGCCTTCCGGGCCGCCAACGAGCATTCTCATCTGCGGCTGGCCGACGTTGAGTACAGCGGGAACGAAGACGTTGTTCTTCAGTTCGCCGCGGCCGAAAACAAAATCGCCGACCTTGATGTCAGGAAACGTGATGCTTTCACGGGCCTTGCGGAATGAGGTGTTTTCATCGACCTCTATGTCCTGCGTCTGGCCGTCCGGGCGTGAAATGGTCAGTTTCGTCTCGTTGATCGCCTTCACGGTGCCGGCGATGAACTTCTTGCCCATGTCCTCAGCGCTGAACTGACCGCCCGGGCCGCCCATGAACATGCGGCGGCCGCCGCCTTCGCCGGAACGCATGCGCTCCACGAACTCCGGGGGCACAACGCCGACCGCGGTTGCCTTGATGGTATCGTTCTCGCGCGGACCGCCAACGAACACGGTGTCGTTCACTTTGATCTCGCTCAGTTTGATCGGCTCACGCTGTTTGGTCACGCGTGTGTTGTCGCTCACCAA
>DATAEJ010000245.1:0-6292 GCA_036258095.1 Candidatus Angelobacter sp.
ACACGCCAGGTGGACTCGTCCATGCAATAGCGGATTCCGGTGACGCGCCGTTTAGGAACATCACCATCGAACTTCTTCAACCGACTACCAACCAGAAGAACTGCACGGAATCTTGCTCCATTCCAGTCAAGTGCGAAGGCAGCGCCCCCTGCGCAACGGCTACCAAAATCATGACTGCAGATCAGTGGTCGGTCACTCAGATCGAGATCCCGGCAGGTGGAGTCTACCCGCAGCACACGCACCTCGCCAACTTCCTGGTGATCCCGCTCACTGACGCTGACGTGAAGGTGAAGAATCAGGATGGTCCTGAGACGCCGGCCCACTACGCAACCGGTAAAGTGACCTGGAACAATCCCCTGGTTCACACCATCACCAACACGGGAAAGACTCCGGCGAAGGCTGTGGTCCTTGAGTTCCGTGGGCGGCCGGCGGGTGAAGGATCAGAGTCAATGGGCGCTGACCAGAAAGCGGGCGAGCACAAACCGCACGACCATCACTGATCGCTTTTTCCGAGGCTGCACAAGATTTGGAGCACCACAGGCCAATACTTCATGCTTTGTGGTGCTTCTGATTCATAGGTCTGGCCGCTTTCCTGCTTGCCCCGATCCAGCAATTATTCCTACAATCTTTTGAATATGCATGTCTCCCGTCTGGCGGGGGTGCTGCTTGTGTCCATTGCCACTCTGGCGCAACAACAACCCGTACCGATAACCTCAGAACCAAGCCATCATATGGTCATCGAGAACCAGTACGTGCGGGTTTTCGATGTCACAGTTGGGCCGAAAGCTGCTACGCTCGTCCACCAGCACGATCACGATTACCTTTTTGTCACGCTGGGCGATTCTGACGTGATCAGCGCGCGAACGGGGGCGGCACCTGCAGAGCTACTCCTAAAGGATGGGGAAACGCGTTTCACGCCGGGTAATTTTTCACACGCCGCGATCAATAAGAGTGACAAGCCATTTCATAACATCACGATTGAGCTGCTGCAGCCCTCCACGCACGTGAAAAGCTGCGGTGATTGTCGGCCTGCACCGCTCTGTGACTCTGGCCCGTGCGCAACCATGGATGAGCCGATTGTGTCTGATCAGTGGATCGTTTCGTCCGTGACCATGCGCCCGGGAGCGGCTCTCAGAAATACCCATCCGGGCCCGGTGCTCTTCGTGGCAATCAACGACGTTGATCTGGCCGACGACACCCAAGGCACGCAATCAATAAAGCTGCAATCGGGCAAGTACGCTTGGATCACTCAGTGGGCCGGGATCCTGCAAAACCGGGCTGAGCAGCCGGCGCGCTATGTGACTCTGGAATTCAAGGAGCGGCCTCGATGAGCGGACCCGATACCACGGTCATCCTGCCCCCGGATTCGGCTGAAGCACGCGAATACAACCGCACGAAGCGGTGGCTGGAAATCGGTGACCTTGGTTTGAGCCTCGGATTCCTTGTTCTGCTGCTGGTAACTGGTTGGACGAACTCGCTGCGAGACATCGCGACACGTATGTCCCCCGACCATTACTGGTTGCGGCTCTTCTATTATGTTTTGTTCCTCAGCATTTTCAGCAAAGCCATAGGCTTTGGTCTCGATTTCTACGGCTTTCGGCTCGAACACCGTTTCAATCTTTCCAACCAGCGGCTGGGATCGTGGCTGAAGGACCAGGTGAAGGGCTGGCTGCTCGGGCTGATCATTGCTACGGTCTTGTGTCAGATCGTTTACGGTTTGATCCGCACCTCGCCCGAGCACTGGTGGATTTTCGCCTGGATGATCTTTATCGGCTTATTTGTCCTGATTGCTCAGCTTGCCCCGGTATTGCTGTTTCCCCTTTTTTACAAATTTGTGCCGCTGGAAAATGATGAGCTGAAACAAAGGCTGATCCGGCTGGGTGAGCGCGCCGGAACGCGCATCCGCGGAGTTTACGAATGGAAACTTTCTGAGAAGAGCAAGAAAGCGAACGCCGCACTCACTGGCCTCGGAAACACCCGTCGCATCATCCTGGCAGACACGCTTCTCGAAAACTACAGCAATGATGAGATTGAGGCGGTACTCGCGCACGAGCTCGGGCATCACGTTCACAGCCATATCTTCAAGGGCATTCTGGTGGAAACGGTGGTGACCTTTGTTGGGTTCTGGGCCGCTAATGCAGTTCTCGAGTATGCGATCCACAGCCAGCACATGTTTCTCTTGATGAGCGACTTCGCCAACCTGCCATTGTTGGTTCTTGTCTCGACCCTGCTTTCCGTCCTTCTCATGCCGGCACTGAACGCGTACTCTCGTTACACCGAGCGTCAGGCGGACACCTACTGCTGGAAGTCAGTCTCTAACATCGGCCCCTACGTCACCGCTATGGAGAAGCTGAACAAGCAGAACCTGGCCGAGGCAAGGCCGTCGCGCATCGTGGAGATCCTCTTTCACTCCCATCCACCTATCTCGAAGCGCATCGCCGCCGCCGAAGAGTGGGCCAGAAAACACCAGCCCGGACTGGCGACAGGTCCTGCCTGACCTGCGCTTCAATTTACGGCCCAGCCATGGAAAAATTCGCTGTTTTAGTTGCGGTATTCGCGTTAAGGGTGGTATCCTCCCGTATAATTCGTCTTTTGTTCGTGTCGGGCTGATTCGGAGATGCGGTTTGGGGAAGTTGGATTCGACGGTATTGGAGGCCGAAAAACAGGGAAAATGTGGGGTCGACAGGCCTGTCACAGGCCTTTCGAATTGAGGTTGGGCCTTTGTTTTCAATAAAACTGCCTACCCCCGGGGTGGGGGTAGATCGGGTGATTCGCTGGGTTACCAGAGCGTCGCTAAATGAGTTATCACTATTGCTTAATGCGCGAATCCGCGGTAGTTTGATGAGCCCCCCTCAAGAATATTGCGCAGGAAAGATGTGCCATGGCAAAGATCGTCGGTATTGAAGGCATGACTCCTCAGCAGCTGAGCCTGGAAGTACAGCAGGGAGGGAAGTTTCTACAGTATCAATACTGCGTGTCCGTTCTGGTCATGACCTTCAAGCGCGGTACAGATATTTACTTCGTTCGTCCCGGGCAAAATGGTGTGGTAAAGGGTCTCGGCTGGACCATGCTGACCCTGGTTGCGGGCTGGTGGGGTATTCCGTGGGGCCCGATCTATACCGTTCAGTCACTCTGGTACAACCTTAAAGGCGGCCACGATCTCACCGACAGTGCGGTTCAGGCCCTTCGGCTCAACGTGCAGGCTGCCGCAGCGGCTGCACCGGCGAGTTCCACGCCACCTCCGCCGATCGCATAGCCAGAATCGCTCCGCGCCTGGAAAGCGCTCGGCCGGATCTCTGCCCGGAGATCTAGAAAAATTCTTTTCGCGGTTGACCCATTCCACTCGCTTTCGTCTATAGGCATAGATAGACTAGGCCTTGGAATCCTATGGCTAAGAATGAAATCCTTCCCGGCACTTTGGGCCTTCTGGTCCTGCGCGTGCTGCAACCGGGCGCGCTGCACGGATACGCGATTGCCCAGCGCATTCACCAGCTTTCCAATGAGTTGCTCCAGGTAGAAGAAGGCTCCCTCTACCCTGCGTTGCAGCGCATGCTGCTCAAAGGTTGGGTGAAAGCCGAATGGGGCATCTCCGAAACCAATCGCAAGGTGCGCTTTTACAAATTGACCCCGGCGGGAAGGAAGCAGCTCCAGGCAGAACTGGAAGATTATGACCGCGTGAACCAGGGGATCCAGGCCGTGCTGGCCAAAGCGTAAGGAGGCCCTTATGGGCGAGCTATTCCGCAGAATCTACTACCTGCTCAACCGTAGCCGCATGGATCGCGAGCTGCAAAATGACATTGCAGTCCACCGGGAAATGATGTCGCCGGAAATGCGCGCGGATTTCGGCAATCCCACGTTGATGCAGGAGCGCGCGCGCGAAGCTTCCGGCTGGACGTGGCTGGAGCGCCTCATCCAGGACACGCGGTATGCGCTCAGGATTTTGCTGAAGAACCCTGCTTTTTCCGTGGTCGCCATAGTGGCGCTGGGGCTGGGTATTGGCGCAAACACCGCACTGTTCAGCGTTGTGTATGGCGTGCTGGTGAAGCCGCTGCCATACACGCAGGGAAAGCAACTGGTCGAATTGCGCCAGTCATTCATGCATTCAGGGGCTCCCGAAGTCCGCTTCTCGGTCAAGGAAATCGCCGACTATCGCCAGGCGCATACTCTGTCACAGGTTGAGGAATACCACGGCATGAGCTTCATCCTGCTCGATGGCGTGGAGCCGAATGAAGTCAGAACCGGAGTCGTCTCAGCCCATTTCTTTGACCTGCTCGGTATGCGGCCGTACCTGGGCCGGCTGTTTACAGAAGCGGATGAGACAAAGACTTCAGATCCGGTGCTGGTCTTGAGCTATCCCTATTGGAAAAACCACTATGGCGGCGACCCAGGGGTCGTCGGGAGGAAATTCCGGATGAACGATCGGGTGCACACGGTAATCGGCGTGCTGCCCCCCATACCGCAGTATCCCCGCGAAGACGACGTGTATATGCCTACTGTGGCATGTCCTTTCCGGTCATCCGAAGAAATGACCATGATGCGCGAACACCACATGATGCGGGCCTTCGCGCGACTCAAGCCAGGACAGACGCTTGAATCCGGCAAGCGCGAAATGTCTGTAATGGCGGCGCAGTTCCAGAAGGCCTACCCGGACGTATATCCCAGCCAACTCGGTTTCAGTGCCGGCATGGAGAGTCTGCGCGGGCAGCTCACGCGTGACGTGCAGCCCATGCTGCTTGTTCTGCTGCTTTTTGCAGGCTTCGTGTTGATGATTGCCTGCGCAAACGTTGCCAACCTTGCACTTGCTCGCATTACACGCCGGGAACAGGAACTGGCAGTGCGGGCTGCGCTGGGTGCCAGCCGTGGAAGGCTTATTCGGCAGCTTCTGACCGAGAGCACGTTGCTCAGTCTGGCGGGAGGCTTGGTTGGCCTCTTCCTGGCATCGCAATGCCTGTCGCTGCTGGTGACGTTTGTCGGACGCTTCACCACGCGGGCCGCGGAAGTGAGCATCAATACGCCCGTACTGCTGTTTACGCTTGGCTTGTCATTGCTTACCGGTATTCTCTTTGGCGCAGCGCCAGCTTTGTCGCAGAAGTTGAGCCTGGTTGGATCGCTGAAGGAAGGAGCAAATACCTCCACCTCCAGAGCAGAACGTCATCGGCTTCGGAATGCGCTTGCAATGGGACAGGTGGCCATCAGCTTTGTGCTCCTGATCGGGGCCGGGCTCATGATGCGCAGCTTCATCAAGTTGCAACGGGTCGACGGAGGCTACAACGGCGACCATGTGCTTACCGCCACAGTGCCGCACAATTTCACCAAGTACAAATCAAACGCCGAGATCAAGGATCTGTTTGAGCGCATACAGCGCAAACTACAGGCTTCTCCGGGCATCGTCACCGTGGCAGTCAATAGCGGCGCACCACTCGCTCCCGGCCGGCCTTCCAGCATCGGCTTTGAGATCGAGGGGCGCCCCCTCAATCCAAAGCAGGTTAAGCCACAAACCAACCTAGAAGTTGCGACTCCTGAGACATTTCGGTTATTGGGCGTCCCGCTCGTCAGCGGCAGGACTTTCACCGAACAGGACAATGAAAAAGCTCCCCAGGTCACGATCGTGAGCCGTTCCTTCGCAAAGCATTATTTCGGCGATGAATACCCTGTTAACAAGCGCGTTTCTGCCGATGGCGGCAAAACCTGGGTCACGATCATCGGAGTGGTGGGCGACGTACGCCAATACGGGCTGGATCACGACCCGGTTGATACCGCCTATCTGCCAATGTCGCAAAATCCCGGCGGGTTCACCTTGCTGGTCAAAACGGTCGGCGATCCTCTGAACTATGTTACTCAGGTTCGTAAGGCCATCCTGGAGGTCGATCCAGACCAGCCACTCTCTGACCTGAAAACCCTGGATGAGCTGAGGAGTGACAGTCTGGCGATGACGCGTCTCACCAGCGCGCTTCTGGCTCTGTTTGCAGCGCTGGCACTAGTGATCGCCGCTACGGGCCTGAGCGGGGTAACGGCACTTCTGGTAAGCCAGCGCACGCGCGAAATCGGCATTCGCCTTGCTCTCGGCGCCCAACGCGGCGAAGTTCTTGCAATGGTGGTGAAGCAGAGCATGCGCGTGGTCCTGATTGGACTTGCTGCCGGAATTGTTGCAGCGCTGATCTGCTCGCGTGTGCTGAGCAACCTGCTCTTCAAAACGCCAACCACCGATCCGCTGACTTTTGTCGGCGTAGCGTTTGTGCTGCTCGCCGTTGGGCTGCTGGCCAGCTATCTGCCGGCGCGCCGGGTCACCCGC
>DATAEJ010000246.1:0-25926 GCA_036258095.1 Candidatus Angelobacter sp.
AGTTCGTAGACGCCGGGCTTGTTCACGTGTCCGCTCAGGCAGAACAAACGTGTGCCGCCGTTTTTCGGCGGACCGAGATCGGCAAATTTCTGACCACCTTCCAGAATGATGTGGGGCACAGCCGCGATCGACTCAACGTTGTTGATGACGGTGGGTCCGCCCCAGAGCCCGACGACGGCAGGGAATGGAGGCCGGATGCGCGGGATGCCGCGCTTTCCTTCCAGCGATTCCATCAACGCAGACTCCTCACCCACTTCATAAGCTCCGGCGCCGGTGTGCCAGTAAATTTCAAAATCCTTGCCGCTGCCGAAGATGTTCTTCCCGACAAACCCCTTTGCCCGCGCATCGGCCAGCGCCTTGCGCATGATGTCGACCAGGTAGCGATATTCACCGCGAATATAGATAAAGCCCGTGCTCGCCCCGACAGCGAGGCCGGCAATGATCACTCCCTCAATCACTGTGTGTGGGTCATGCTCCAGGATCAAACGATCTTTGCAGGTTCCGGGCTCGGATTCGTCTCCGTTGACGAGGATGTACTTCGGTTTGTCCGACTGCTTCGGGACGAAGCTCCATTTCATGCCGGTAGGGAAGCCTGCTCCACCGCGCCCGCGCAGGTTTGAAGTCTTCACCTCGTTGATGATGTCGTCTGGCTGCATCTGCAAGGCCTTCTGCGCAGCCTTGTAGCCATCGAGCTTTATGTAAGTCTCGATGTCGGTCGCGCCTTTGCCGAAGCGCTTGGAGACGATGCGTACTTCATCGGGATGTGATACGAGATCTGCCATGATCAGCTTTAGCTGCTAGCTCCTAGCCACTACTTTTTTGCTTCGTCACCCGAGCCTCGTTCATCAGGACGCGTTTTTCTCAGCGTCGGAATAGAGGCGAGGGACCTTGCGTTTGAGGCGCTATTGCTTAGACTTGTTCCGGTACTGGTCAATCAGTGCATCCATCTTTTCCGGCGTCAGGTTCTCGTGAAAGTCGTAGTTCACCTGCACAGCCGGAGCCCAACTGCACGCGCCGATGCATTCGACTTCTTCCAGCGAGAACACGCCGTCAGCAGTTGTACCCTTATGTCCGATCCCCAGCGTTTTTTTGCAATGCTCGAAAAGCTCGTCAGAGCCGCGCAGCATGCAGCATATATTCGTACAAACCTGGACGTTGTATTTGCCGATCGGCTTCGTGCGCAGCATGGAGTAATAACTGGTGACGTTGCGAACTTCCAATTCCGTCAAGCCGGTTTTCTTTGCCAGGTGCTCCACCACCGCGTCGCTGATGTATCCGACTTCGTCCTGGCTATAAAGCAACATGGGGACAAGAAACGACCTGCTGGTAGGGTACTCTTTCATTTTCTCGTCGAAGAACTTGTCGAGCTTTTCAGAAATCGGCGCCATTACCGGTCAATTTCCCCCAGGACGATATCAATGCTTCCGATCGCAGCCACCACGTCGGCAATCAGGCGGCCTTCGCACATTTGCGGCAATGCCTGCAGGTTTGCGTAAGACGGCGCACGCATGTGGACGCGCATGGGTTTTGCCGTGCCGTCACTCACCACGTAGTAGCCCATCTCTCCGCGCGGCGATTCAATAGCCTGGTACACCTCGCCTGCCGGTACCGTGAACCCCTCGGTCACGATTTTGAAGTGGTAGATGAGCGCTTCCATCTGCGTCTTCATCTTTTCTCGATCGGGAAGAATGACTTTCGGCGCATCTGCCTTGATCGAGCCGGAGGGCATTCCTTCCAGCGCCTGTTTGGCAATCTCGCGTGACTCACGCAGCTCTTGCACCCGGCAGATGTACCGGGCCCAGACATCGCCATCCTGCGAGACCGGCACCTTGAATTTGAAATTCTCGTAGCCGCCATAGGGCATGTCTCGCCGATGATCAAAGTCCACGCCGCTGGCCCGTAGGGCAGGGCCGGTCAAACCAATTGCTTTCCCGTCTTCGGCGCTGATCTTGGCTACACCCTTGAGGCGATCGATAAAGATCCGATTGCCGGTCAGCAGGTCTTCATATTCGTCAACTCGCTCCGGAAAGATGTCCAGGAACTTCTTGACCGCCTTGAAGAACCCGATAGGCGGCTCCATGGAGAGCCCGCCGATGCGGAAGTACGAAGTCATCATCCGCTGACCTGAGACCATTTCGTAGATTCGGAGCAGTTCCTCACGTTCGCGGAAGCAGTACAAAAAGACGGACATCGCGCCGATATCCATGGCATGGGTGCCCAGCCAGACCAGGTGCGAGCTGATGCGCTGCAGTTCAGCGAGCATTACCCGCATCCACACTGCCCGCGGCGGAATTTCCAGGCCCAACAGCTTTTCCACCGCCAGAACATAGGCGTAGTTGTTGACCATGGGGCAGAGGTAGTCAATGCGGTCCGTTAACGGAACAACTTGCTGGTAGAACTTGGCTTCGCATGTCTTCTCAATGCCAGTGTGCAGGAAGCCGATATCGGGCACCATGCGCACCACCGCCTCGCCGTCGATTTCCAGAAGCAAGCGGAGCACTCCATGAGTGGACGGGTGCTGCGGCCCCATGTTCAGGACCATGGTTTTATCTTGCGTAGGATCGAGAACCGGAGTGGACGTCAAATGGCCCATTTAGCGGTAGCCCTCCACCGGATAGTCCTTGCGAAGGGGGTGTCCCTCCCAGTCTTCCGGCAGCATGATGCGGCGCAGGTACGGATGTCCAAGGAAGCGGATACCAAAGAGATCGAAAACTTCTCGCTCGTAAAAGTTGGCGGCAGGCCAGACTGGCGTGATCGACTCGAGGACCGGATCTTCTCCGCTCAGCCGGACTTTGAGCCGCACCCGCTGCTTGTCTTTGATCGAAAGCAGGTGGTAAGCCATTTCAAAGCGGGGCTCACGAGGATAAAAATCGGCGCATGTCAGGTCAGACATGTAATCAATCAGGCCCTGCTGCTTCAAGTGCGCGCAGGCATCGCGAATGACCTCGCGTGCCAGGTAAATCGAAAGCTCGTCGCGATCAAACTTCGCGCCTTCAATGGCAGAAGCTTTCCACGCAAGAAGAGCGGCCAGGAAGGGGCGGTCCTTTAGCTGTTCAAGGT
This sequence comes from Candidatus Angelobacter sp., assembly GCA_036258095.1. GTDB lineage: Bacteria > Acidobacteriota > Terriglobia > Terriglobales > Acidobacteriaceae > Angelobacter. The sequence goes on from DATAEJ010000246.1 coordinate 3,061, forward strand.
CTGTGATCGGGGGGCCCAAAGGCATCAGCCTTCACTCCTCTCCGGCTTGTTCCATTCGAGAATGCCCTTTTTCCAGATGTAGAAGAAGCCGACGAGGACCAGGCCAATATAGAGCAGCATCTCCCAGAATCCGAACCATTTCAGCTCGCGTGCAATCACCGCCCAAGGAAATAGGAATACAGCTTCCACGTCGAAGAGGATGAACAGCATGGCGACCATGTAATACTTCACGCTGAAGCGCTGCTGGGCGTCGCCCGTCGGGTTGATGCCGCATTCGTAGGCCGTATTCTTGGCTCGCGTCCACTTATGCTTGCCGAGCAGGTGGGAAAGGCTGACCATAATCACGGCCAGACCGATGGCCACGACCACCTGAAACAAGAGCGGTATGTATCGGGCAAAGTAGTTATTGTCCGGCATGAAAGGGCCTGTATATAATGCGCGACAACTGAGGGCTAAACACTCGAATGTAATTTCCCCTGCAACAAGTGTCAAGCACTTGAATTTGAAAGGTGTTAATGTTTTTTCAATTGACCGCGGTCAGGACAATTTTCTTTGCCGGATTGACGCCTTTCAGCCTGCGACTTTCCATCCCCGGATGACCATCTTCGGCTTCAATACTGACGTCAAGCACGGTGACGTGACCTACCACGTTCAGACCGAAGCCCGGCCACGTGATCTTCTGTTGCAGACGCTCGTTTTTGTGAAGGGGCAATGCGTAAGCAAACACGCCACTTCGTACGCCCACAAAACTGTTGAGCCCGGCTTTACCGAGCAGGGAGTCCATGAATTGCTCAAGGCCCAGCACCGTAACGCGATAGAAGCCATTCAACTGGGACAGTTGAGCCAGCTGACTGGTCCGGGGCACATCCAGGATGTCGGAGGAGGAGGACTTTCCTTGAACTGGACGATCGTGGAATCAACAGGAAGAATCGTACTTGCCGCAAACGTCCTGGATGGAGCAGTTCACGCCAATGGCGCCGAATTGATTCTTGTGGCCGCTGACGCACATAGCAAACTTGGGACCGCGCACACGGACAAAGAGGGAAACGCTGAAATCGTGCTCATGGTGGACGAAGGGCTGAAGTCGGCGCAGTCAGTATTGCTTCGAGCGGAATTCGAAGGAAAGTCGGTTACCCGCAAAGTTCGCCTGCCGGTTACTCCTTCATAGCGCTCACTGATCCGGGTGCAGATTTTGTATTTATCAAGCCCACCAGTGTTGACCGGATGTGCTTGCGTTCAGCCGCTTCCAAAACCAAGTTCCAGCTCACAATAATGAAGGTCGCAAGCACTGCCACACACCACAGAAATTTCCAAAAGATAGTCCAGGGCAGGGTCGAACTCGCGAGCACTGCCGACGCAATCACGACGACCAAAACAAAATCCTTGCGGATCGCTCCTGGAACCAGAGTCTTCGCTGCCATCCATAAGAGCACCATGGCTTCAATGGAAAGCCGGAGGGCCCACACCATTGCAGCGCCCGCAATTCCGTGGTAACGGATTGCAAACGCCGCGGCGGCGAGGTAGGGAACCAGTTCCAATAGGTGTAACTTTCCGGGTAGATCAGGCCGATTTACCGCCTGCAAAAGAACGAAAGGAATATGGGCGAGGCTGTTCAGGAATAAACCTGCCAACAGTAGCCGCAAGACTGCAGTGCTTCTTGCCGCGAACTCTGCTCCCACCCAGAGACGTAGGGCTTCCGGTGAAAAAAGCATGACGGTAAAAACAGCAGGAAACATTAAAAGGAAACAGGCTCGCACGCCGCGAGAGTAACTGGCTGCCAGCCGGCCGCGGTCGAGCACTGACAGAGCTGCAAAAGCGGGAAAGAGAACCGCTGTAATTGCGCCCGGAACGATTAGGAGCTTGGTGACCACCTCAGATGGAGTTGTGTAGTAGGCAACCACTGAAACAGAAAGAAAGAAGCTGATCAGGAAACGGTCGCTGTAGGTAATCACCGGCGAGATTAGATTGCTCACCGTGATCCACGCTCCGGTGCTGAGGAGGGCAGGCAGGCATCTTCGGTCGCAGGTAAATCGGTGCCGCATCGCGGGAATGCGTTTGAGACAGAGTACCAGGAACAGCGCCGCAGCTGTTGCGCGTCCCACGACAAGGATGGCGCAAGCCAATGCCAGATTCGGAGACCAGAAGACGGCGATTAGCGGGCCGAGGAAGTTGGACGCACCCAGCAGAGCACGAATGGAATTTACCGCTCCGAATCTGTGTTGTGCCTCAAGCGATCCACGCAAACCGGTGCTGAGCGTGATTAGAGGAATTGAAGCGGCCAGGATGTATACGGCCGCGGTGGTTTCTCTGATCAGGGGAGCCGGAATCCGAAATACTTTACTCACGATCCAGCCGCAGGAGAAAACTATTGGTAAGGCGAACACGATGCCGCAGGCAAACAACAATAACAATGCCGTCCAGATTTGAGCAGCTGCCTGTCTGGTATCCCCCTCAGCCAATGATTCGCTTACTACCTTTGTAAGGGCGCGTCCCAGGCCCAGGTCGAACAACCCGAAATAGCCAACCAGAACCCAAGCAAGTGTAAGGACGCCAAAACGATCCATTCCCATGTGCCTGATGAGAAACGGAATGCATGCAGCTGCGAGGATAAGGGGGAGCGCCTGGCCGATGAGGTTCCAGAGGGTGTTTCGCGCCATCGCTCGACCACCGAGATGTGAAAGACGGGCGTCATCCGGCGCTGCAACTCCTGTGCCGGACCTGCTTTGGTCAGAGGGATCCGCTACCGATGACGTGAGACTGTTCGGCAAAGCCGGATCATCGTACCATTTGCGGGTAGCTGTCTATCTCGGGGATTTTACTCAACAGCTCGATTCCTGGCACTCCTGTATCCTTTAAATCGGGTCACTTGATGATGCGCACGAAAAACTCGGATGCGATTGTCGTGGGATCGGGTCCGAATGGTCTTGCAGCTGCTATCCGGCTCGCTCAAGCCGGTATGCCGGTCACCGTATTTGAAGCTTCCGATACGCCCGGTGGCGGCGTTCGCTCGGCAGACCTGCTTTTCCCTGGAGTAACGCATGACATATGTTCTTCGGTTTATCCAATGGCGGTGTGCTCGCCATTCTTTCGCACGCTGCCGTTGCAACAATACGGCGTGGAATGGGTGAATCCGCCACTTGCGGCAGCCCACCCGCTTGACGATGGTTCGGCAGCGGTTTTGGAAACGTCGCTTCCGGCGACAGCCGCATCACTTGGCGATGATGGTGAAGCTTATATCCGCATGGTCGGACCACTGGTGGAGCGTTGGCAGGACCTCCTGGACGATAGCTTTGCTCCGTTGCATTTCCCTGAGCATCCGTTCCTTCTTGCTCGTTTTGGACTGATGGGACTTCAGCCTGCGGCCACACTGGCCCGCAGTCGATTAAGGACAGTCGCTGCCAGAGCCCTGTTCGCGGGGCTGGCAGCACATTCGATGTTGCCGCTCGAATTTATCGGGACCTCAGCGCCGGCGCTGGTGCTGGCAATGGCCGCTCATGTCGCGAGCTGGCCCTTTGTTCGGGGAGGTGCCCAAAACCTCACAACAGCACTGGTCCGATTTCTCGAAACGCTGGGCGGCAAAGTTGTAACCGGCCACCGCGTGGATTCGCTCGATCCGTTTGCTGCCGCACGGCTGGTTCTGCTGGACGTAACGCCCCGACAATTATTGACGATCGCCGGCGACAGACTCAGTCATACGTACCGCACAAAGCTGGCTCGCTTCAGGTACGGAATGGGGTCTTTTAAAATCGACTGGGTACTTGATCAACCTGTTCCCTGGATTGCGGAGGCATGTCGCCGGGCAGGCACCGTTCATGTGGGCGGCACGCTTGAGGAGATAATTGCATCAGAAGCCTCCTCGTGGGATGGCAACCCCACGCACAAACCGTTTGTTTTGTTCAGTCAGCCTAGCTTGTTTGATCCTTCACGGACGGTTTCTGGTAAGCACATCGCTTGGGGATATTGCCACGTTCCAAGCGGCTATTCAGGCGATGTGACCGAGTCCATTGAAGCGCAGGTTGAGCGTTTCGCCCCCGGGTTCAAGAGGGCAATCCTTGCGCGACACGTGATGTCACCCGCAGACTTGGAGCGGCATAACGCAAACTTGATCGGTGGGGACATAGGTGCCGGTGCGCCAATTTTGAGTCAGCTGTTTCTTAAGCCAACAGCAAGTTTGTATAAGACAACTATTCCCGGTGTTTTTTTGTGTTCTGCTTCAACGCCGCCAGCGGCTGGAGTTCACGGCATGTGCGGGTTTTTTGCAGCAGAAACGGCTTTGGCCTGGGCTAAGTCAAACTAGTCAAATTAATATCCTTAATTTGACAATCAAAATGAAGAAATAAATGCCCTTATGTACGAGGGGACTTTTCTGTTCCATTCGGGCCGGTTTATGTGTCTAAGTCTAAGCTGAAGTATTTTCAGCGCGTTCAACTGATCGCTAAGAGCGCGGATTGAGAAGTACAATGTGCCGACGCCGAAATAGTTAGGAGTTTTTACAATGGCAGTTCCCCGGTTCGCCTCACCCATATTCGAGATTCTGGCAACGGTTATCATCATTTCGTTTGTCTTTTCTGTGGGTTGCGGAGGCGGAGGATCCGGAACGACTCCAGGCCCAACTCCCACTCCGCCAGGAGCCACCCCCTCGCCCACGCCGACCCCAGTTACGACGGCGGGTGTTTCGATCAAAGTTGGCGATGCTCAAGTCCCGCCCGGTGGAATTTATCAATATCAATTGCTGCTGACTGAACCGAAACCCATCGGGAACGGCAGCGCCCGTCCCACCATGCCTTCAGGTTCCACCGGAACCGTACGCGGTGTTGCAGTGAACGATCCTTCCGGACAGGCAGTTGGAATTGCCCTGGTGAATCAATCTGTAAATCCGCCGAGCTTCGCGGTCTCGATCAAAGCGCCTAATCTTCCCAACCCCACCATGGGAACGGATGTCTCTTATCCCTTGTTCACGATGACGATGCCGGTGAATTCGAGCGCGACTCTGGGCGCGTCTTTGCCGGTTAACCTCGATGCTTCTAATACATCATTTCTTGACGGCAATGGGGCTTTGTATCCTCAGGAGATTACAGGCGGAACTTTGAGTATCGGTGGAACTATTTCCATCACTGACGTCATTCCGGGCGGCGGGCTATTGCCGGATCGCACCACGCTGCGAATTCTCGGTATTGGCTTCACCAGCAATACTCGTATTCAGATTGAGGGAACCACAATCTTCTTCAACGCTCAGGATACTCGTTTCATAAGTCCCAATGAAATTGATGTGACTCTATGCAATGGAACGATTGACCCTGCGGCGATTTCGTGCCCGCACTCCAGCCCTTCGCCCGATGGAACCGGCGCAACCTTCCAGCTTGATGGTGAAAGGGTGCGTGCCACCAACAAGGACACGAATGAGGTTAAGGAATACTTCAGCTATCAGCGGACGGATGATGAATCTGGAGCGTCAGGGAACTCCCTGGTATTGGAAGTCCATCCCATGTTTTCGCGAATTTTGTACAGCCGGGGCTTCATACCGTACCAGGCCGATGCGACGCACTTTACGGGTATGTCCGTCCAGAATACATCTGCTCAGGACGCCACCTTCAACGTCGAGCTTCTGGACAGCGGAGGTAATCCGTTGCCGAACTCAGCACAGGGAGTTGTGGTGCGAGCAGGAAAAAAGATCACGCGCGACATTGGCGATTGGGTGCCTGTAATCACGGGCGGAACTCCGGTGCGCGTTCGCGTAACCGTCGCGAGCGGTCCAGCTCAACTGCAGATGCTCGGGTTCACTGGAGACACTGTGGCGGGTACCGTTACACCGCTGGTGGTGAGTGCCCAATAAATGTTGTAGTAATCGAAAAGGGAAGGCGGCTGCTTTCGCAGCCGCCTTTTTGTTTCCACATCTATTGAAGAGGAGGAGGCGATCCGCTCGGTGGAGTCGTGCTTCCCGGGCTTGTACTCGAGGGTGATGTTGATGGAGACGCCGTTCCGGGGCTGCTGGTGGAAGGCAGAGTAGTTCCCGGAGGACACGGGCTCGCGACCGTTGCCGATGTTCCGCTCGGAGTTGAGCCGGTGCTCGAAGCTGTCGTGCTGCTACCCATCGAGCCTGTTGATGATCCAGCCGTGCTGCCTACTCCCGAACTGGTGGAACTGCCGGTTGCTGGTACTCCCGTTGTGCTGCTTCCTGGGGAAGTATTCGTTGTGCTGCACGGGCCGGAAATGGTGCCCGTGGTTGTTCCAGGAGTCGTGCCGCTCTGGCTCGGCGTCGTTGTCGTGGATGTCGAAGGTGACGTCGTTGTGCTCTGAGACGGAGTTGTTGTTGTGCTTTGACTTGGCGTAGTTGTGGTGGTCTGCGACGGAGTCGTGCCTGTTGCTCCAGGTGTAGTCTGGGTGACTCCGGGAGTGCCCTGAGTCACGGTTGGACTCCCCGTTGTGGCAGCACCGCCTGTCGTGCCTGTGCCGGTGGTTGTGGTTCCCGTCTGGGTTCCTGTCCCCATCGTTCCGGTGGATCCCGCTGCTCCCGTGCCAGTGCTGCCGGTTTGTGCTCCGGCCACTCCCATTGCCAAAGCGATGGCAAAGGTGGTGATCAAACTTTTCTGCATGCGAATTCTCCTGCCGCGGCTGGCGCCGCTGATGAGATTGCTGCGACTGTTGCGTCTTCGCGGTAGGATGCCTCCCGGAAATGGCGGGATGGAAAGTCGGAATTTGGGAAGGAACTCCGCAGGCGGTCTTGCTGTCTCTATTGAGCTACGTGGTACATGGACACGGTGCGCGAATGGCTGAAGCTTCTTTGCTTACCGTACAATAGGCGGGAATCTCTGCTGGAAGACTCGCTCTCTGTGTTCTTTCCGGTGGAGTGGTGTGTTGAGCCGCGGTCGGTCGAGGGGAGCGTTCTTGAATTCAGCACTATTTTTCTTGCGTGTAGCGCGCGGGCTCGTCATTGCGCTCACGTTTTGCCTGGTTTCAGCCGTGGCTGCGCGCTCTCAACAGCCGCAGCAGCAACAACCACCAGATACCGATCTCGCGGCCGACGAAATCATCCAGATCCTCCAGGAAAACCCGGAGGTGTTGTCAGACGCAAAAGCTGAGATTGTGTCGCAACTGCAGAATAGAGGCTATTCGGTAAGCGCACGCGACATTACTGACCAGCGCCTCTTCGAAGAGATTCGTTCGGACGATCGAGTGCGCCACGTGATGAGCGATGCGCTCAAACAGCGCGGGTTCGCCAACGCAGATCAGTCCGCCTCGCAAGCTGCGCCAGCGCCGACTCCCGGAGGAGGTCGCGCCAGCCCCTCGCCAGCTCCTACTCCTGGCGAAGGAGGAACAGGCAAGAGATCGTCTGAAGATACGGGCCGGCCGTCAATCCAGGAACAATATCCGCTGCGTAATCTTCCGGCAATGCGGGATCTTTACACTCAGGCGGTTAACGCTCCTGCACAGCTGGAGCGCTTCGGCGTCGCTCTCTTTCGCAACAGTGTTGCCGCTGCCGAGAAGAACCGTGATCGCTCCCCAAGTGATGTTCCGGTGGGCCCTGATTACATCATCGGCCCTGGCGACGAACTTCTTGTTGAGTACTGGGGGCGCACAACGCAACGTCTGCAGTTGACTGTAGACCGCGAAGGGCGCGTGCTACTGCCCGAAGCCGGCGGCGTGATCGTGGCGGGGCGCACGCTAGCCGACGCCGAGCAGATCATTCAGAGGCTTCTCACCCGGCAGTTCCGCGATATAACGGTCGACGTCACCCTTGGCCGGTTGCGCACCGTCCGCGTATACGTCGTGGGCGACGTGAAGAATCCAGGCGCATATGACATTAGTTCTCTCTCCACGCCCTTGAATGCGATCATCGCTGCCGGTGGTCCGACCACCACGGGTTCGTATCGCCTGGTTCGTCACATCCGCGGAAAGAAGGTGGTGGAGGAAGTTGATCTCTATGACCTGATGCTCAAAGGCGTTTCTTCAGCCGGCGTGCACATTGATTCGGGTGACAGCATTCTGGTTCCCCCGGCTGGGCCGCAGGTTACGGTTGCCGGTGCCGTGAGGCGGCCGGCAATTTATGAGCTGCATGATGAGAAGACCCTCGACCAGATCCTTGATCTCGCGGGTGGAGTCCCCGTCACGGGCGAGCTGAAAAATGTAAAGGTCGAGCGCGTTGAAGCGCACCAGCGCAAGGAGATGCTGAATGTGAATCTGCCGCAGAACGGAGGGCCTTCCGAGGCGGCAGATGCTTTCAAGCGAATTGAAATCAGGGATGGCGACACCGTCACGGTATCGCCTATTCTGCCTTACACGAATCAGGTAGTTTACCTTCAGGGTCACGTATTCCGCCCCGGCAAGTATCCGTTCAAGCCCGGACTGAAAGTGACCGACCTTGTCAGTTCTTTTTCCGATTTGCTTCCCGAACCGGCAGATCGTGCCGAGATCGTACGCCTGCATCCTCCGGATCTCAGTCCGAACGTCATCGCGTTCAATGTGCGTGACGTGCTGGACAAGAAAACCTCAGCTCCGGAATTGCAGCCATTCGACACCATTCGCGTTTTCGGCCGGTACGATGCTGATGCCCCCAAGGTCTCGATTTACGGTGAGGTGTTGCGGCCGGGTGAGTATCCGTTGTCAGAGCGCATGACAGCCGTGGACCTGGTGCGGGCGGCAGGCGGCTTCAAGCGCAGCGCCTTTACGGAAACCGCAGATCTTTCCAGCTATTCGGTCGTGAATGGCGAGAAAGTTGAAATGGAGCACCGTCAGGTGCCGATTGGAAAGGCACTTGAAGGAACTCCGGACGCTGATGTCGTTCTCAAGCCGGGAGACGTTCTCACCATCGGACAGATCGGTGGATGGAGCGATATTGGCGGAGCTATTGCCATAACGGGTGAAGTGCTTCATCCGGGTCGGTACGGCATCCAGCGGAGCGAGCGGTTAAGCGAAATTCTCAAGCGTGCTGGCGGTTTCACCGCTGAAGCGTATCCTTACGGCGCGATTCTCGAGCGCGCCCAGGTTCGTGAACTCTCCGCCCGCAGCCGCAGTGAGCTTGTGGCGAACCTGCAGGGCCAGGCAGCACTCGGGACCAGAACTGCCAGCGGCGCCATTCCCAAACCCAATCAGGACCTTATTAATCGTCTTAAGGAGATACCGGCTAACGGGCGGATCGTCATCCATATCACACCCGATATCTCACAGTGGCAAAACACGCCATTCGATGTGGAGGTGCGGCCTGGGGACAGCCTCTTTATTCCTAAACGGCCGAATTTCGTCATGGTTGCCGGGCAGGTTTATAGTCCTTCTGCCATCACCTACGCTGCAGGGAAGCACGCCGGCTGGTACCTCCAGCAGGCCGGCGGTCCCACCAGTATTGCCAATAAGAAAGACATTTTTGTTGTGAAAGCCAACGGCAGCGTAGTTGGGAAGGGCTCTGGCCAGTGGTGGTCAGGGAGCGTTACGAGCACCACGCTCCAGCCGGGCGATACGATTTTTGTTCCCGATAAAGTTTCCGGAAGCGGCATGCTCAAGAATGCCGGCTTATATATCCAGCTCCTCTCTGGTGTTGCGGTAGCTGCGAGTGTGATTCGAACCTTTTAGTGGAGATTCAGTTGAACTGCATTTTCAGGCGGCTCACGGTTGTCATCATATTCGGGATTATAGGAAGTGCCCCGTGCGGATTTGGGCAGGACCTCGTAAACAAAAAGCTTTTGGCAGCCGCGGTGGACCGGCAGAGTCAGATCGATACATCGGGTCAGGCCAACTACGAGCCAACAAGTGCTTCACCCCCGGTGTTCTTAAGAAATCTTGCCCGCGACCAGAAAGCGATCTGGACCTCTCCGTTCAAAGCAAAGATCCAGGATCTGAACTGGATCGTTCCCCTGGCAGGGCTCACGGCTGGTCTCATCAATGCGGATGCAGAGCTCTCCTCCCGTATCGACACGACAGGCACTTTCTCAAAGCACGGCAGCACGATCGCGAATGCCGGAGTCGCCGCTATGATCGGCGGTGCCGGTGGCATGTACCTGCTCGGCAAAGTCAACCACAACAACCACCAGACAGAGACCGCGATCATTGCGGGTGAAGCGGTAGTGAACTCTGTGATCGTGACCGAGGTTCTCAAGATCGCCACTCAACGCGAACGGCCGAAAGAGGGGACCGGACAGGGGCGGTTTTGGCAGACTTCGGGGCTGAATTCCTCGTTCCCGTCTATGCACTCTGTCGTCGCATGGTCAGCCGCCACGGTTCTTGCGCACGAGTATCCTGGATGGGCAACCAAAACTCTGGGCTACTCGCTGGCTACCATCGTCAGCATGGCCCGCGTATACGGCAAAGATCATTTCACCAGTGACGTCGTTGTTGGAGCAGCCACGGGCTGGCTGATCGGCCGGCAGATGTATGCTGCGCATCACAATCCCGATCTTCCAGGCGGTGGCTATGGAACTTTCCACCCGCAGAAAAATCCTGAAGTTGGTCCTTCTGAGAGCACATTCTCCGCATACGTTCCGCTGGACAACTGGATCTATCCGGCGATGGAACGGCTTGCCGCACTTGGATATATCAAGACCAATCTCTCCGGCATGAAGCCGTGGACTCGAGTCGAATGTGCACGCCTTCTGGAAGAAGCATCGGGCTCAATTGACGAGCTTTCGAACGATGAAGCATCAAGGTTATACAAGGCCCTGGCTCGTGAATTTGATCGTGAATTGAAAGGTGAAGCGGGCCCGTTCGTGCAAATGGATTCGGCATATGCGCGCGTGATGGGGATTTCCGGTCAGCCGCTCGTTGATGACTATCATTTCGGACGCACGATTGTGAACGACTTTGGACGCCCATTCTGGGAAGGCATGAATTCTCTTGCAGGGTTCTCGGCGAGTGGCTCAGCCGGCGCTCTCGGCTTTTTCCTGCAGGGCGAAGTGGCGCACGCTCCGTTCATTCCCGCCGTGCCTCAATCGGTGCAGGACGCGATCCAGCTTGCGGATCTGAAGCCGCCGGCTCCTGCCCTCTCAACGCCGGCGTTCAATCAGTTCCGACTTCTGGATACTTACATCGCATGGAACTTCAAAGGCTGGCAAACATCGTTTGGCAAGCAAAGCCTTTGGCTTGGACCGGTGGAAGATCCCTTTCTCCAGAGTAATAACGTCGAGCCAATGTACACCTTCCGGGTGGACCAGACCGTTGCCAAGCGTTTTCCCTGGCTGTTCAGATGGCTGGGGCCGTATCGAATAGAGTTCTGGGTCAGCAAGGTGACGGGCCACCATTTTATATTTACGCAGGACAGCGGCCAGTTCGCAGTTAACCTTCCACGAACCCTTCCTAAACAACCGATGAACAATGGCGTAAAGTTCAACTTCAAGCCGACCCAATATGTTGAGTTTGGTATTGGCCGAACAGGCCTGTTCGGAGGACCTGATTTTCCGATCACGCTCGGGAGCGTAAGACACTCATTCTTCTCCACCGCCAACGCGGTAGGCCGTGGCAACGACCCCGGTGACCGTCGCTCATCTTTCGACTTCAGTTATCGCGTTCCAGGTGCTCGGGACTGGTTAACGATATATGAAGACTCGATGGTGGAAGATGAAATCTCCCCAATCGGGTACCCTCGACGGGCTGCTCACGACGCGGGGCTGTACCTGAGCAGAGTTCCCGGAGTCTCTCATCTCGACTTGAGAGTAGAAGGCGCATATACAAACTTGCCAGGCCTGATTCAGCCACCGGGAGGGGGTTTCTTTTATTGGAACGTGCGTTATCTGGACGGATATACCAATAAAGGGCATATCATTGGCAATGGAACCGTGGGGCGGCAGGGAATTGCGCTCCGGGCAGAAAGCACGTACTGGTTTGCATCTGATAAGACAATCCAGCTTGGATATCGCAGCAACATAGCGGATGACTTTTTTCTTCAGGGCGGCAATGTCCGGGATACGTTTGTCCGTTCAGAGTGGCGGCTGACCAGGGATGTGTCAATGAAGAGCCTGCTGCAATACGAATGGTGGAATTGGCCGCTACTGACGGCAGGCCAGAAGCAGACGAACTTTACCGCGTCCTTCCAGTTTACGTATTGGCCACATTGGAGGCTGAAGAGTGGCAGTTAGCGACCGTACAATTCCGCGGTTCGAACCCCCTCTCGAGACGCCGGAAGAACCCCGCCAGCCGCAGCGTGGTGGAGTCGATTTCCTGCTGCTTCTCTGGAATAGCCGCCGATTTCTTTGGAGTGTCACCTGGAAAACCGCTGTGGTCTCCTACGCGATCGCACTGCTTTTGCCAGTGCACTACCAGGCTACCGTGAAGCTGGTGCCTGCTGAGAACTCCAGCGGTGGAATGATGAGCATGATCAGCAAGCTTGCCGGAGGTGGTGGTGCTGCCGCGGGCCTCGGACTTGATCCGGCGGCGCTTTTGGGAATGAAAACCCCCGCAGCGTTTTACATTGAGGTTCTCAAGAGCCGGACCGTGCAGGATCGCATGATTGATCGCTTCGACCTGCGTAAGCATTATCACAAAGTCAGCAAATACTTCCCCAGCGATTACTACACCACCCGCAAAGCGTTGACCAGCTTCACTTCCATGGATGAAGACAAAAAGAGCGGCGTGCTTACGCTTGAAGTAACGGATTACAAGCCGCAGATGGCCGCCGACATGGCTAACGCGTACGTGGAAGAGATGAACAAGCTGGCAGCCGACTTAAATACGTCCGATGCCCACCGGGAAAAGGAATTCCTCGAATCTCGGTTGAAAGGTGCGCGGGGCGATCTTGCAAATGCTTCCAAAGCTCTCAGCCAGTTTTCCAGCTCTAAAACCATCATGGACCCTCAGAACCAGGGCAAAGCCATGATGGATGCAGCAGCAAGGCTGCAGGGCGAGCTGATTGCCACGGATGCCGAGCTGCGCGGTCTTGAGCAAATTTATTCTTCGGACAACACTCGGGTGCGTACATTGAAGGCGCGGCAGCAGGAGCTGCAGGCGCAGCTTAGGAAGATGCTGGGACAGGGAGGCTCAACAGCTCCGGATGACAGTGCCGGGAATGGTGCCGACTACCCGTCCCTGCGGAGCCTGCCCATTCTGGGTTCACAGTATGCTGACCTCTATCGCGAAGCCAAGATCCAGGAAGCCGTTTATGAGTTTCTGACTCAGCAATACGAGATGGCGAAGATCCGGGAGGCCAAAGAACTCCCCAGCGTTCGCGTAATGGATAAAGCTATTCCGCCGGAGCGAAAGTCGGGGCCGATCAGGACCCTGATCGTCGCCTTGAGTGTGATCAGCGCTTTGATGTTGACGTGCTGTTTTCTCTACGGTCGCGCGCACTGGGCGCAACTGGCGCCGGATGATTCACGGCGAGTGTTGAGTTCAGAAATTGCAGCGGAGCTTTCAAGGCTGATACATCGGAAACGGAGAGAGTGACAGGGAAGAATGAACTCTCAAAATAAATGTAAACCAGGGAGTTTCGGCACGGTCAATGCGTACTTTCAAGAGTTGGGAGTTTTCCTCACTCGTCTTCCGTTTGAGGAGATAGAGCGCATTGTCGACCTTTTGATGAGTGCTTTCCAAAACCAGCGGACCGTGTTCGTGTTCGGTAATGGCGGCAGCGCTGCCAGTGCTTCGCACATGATGTGCGACCTGGACAAAGGAACCATCGCGCAGGGGGAGAGCCGGCGCTTCAAAGTGCTTGCCCTGACTGACAACGTCCCGCTGATCACGGCATGGGCGAACGACAGTCGTTATGAAAATATCTTTGCGGAGCAAATAAAAAACTTCGCTGAGCGCGGAGATGTGGCGTTCGCCATCAGTGGAAGCGGTAACTCTGGCAATGTTTTACTGGCGCTGGAAGCTGCGCGCGAGTTCGGTCTGATCACTGCCGGCCTTGCAGGATATCAGGGTGGCAAGATGAAGGCGCTTTGTGACGTCTGCGCCGTCGTTCCCATTGACAACATGCAGATGATTGAAGACATGCACCATGCCATCCTGCATTCCATGTTCAGTGTCATCAAAGAGCGCATCGAGTCTGGAACAAAACAAGCGTTCACGGTCAGGCAGGCCACTTGAACTAGGTAGATTCACTCGTCCATGAAGATTGCTTTTGACCTCCGCCGGATCAAGAACCCCGGAATCGGTAGATACATGAAATGTCTGGTCGAGGCGGTGGTGCCTCAGGCCACGGAGCACGAGTATCTCCTGATCATGCCTCCGGATGGGCACGATGAACTCGAAGTGATGGGTCCTGCAATAGAGAAGGTCGCTTCCAGTCTGAAGTACTACTCCATCCACGAACAGTTGGCCCTTCCCGGGTTTTTGCGCAGAAACAGGGTAGACCTGCTTCATTCGCCGCATTTCAATGTGCCGCTGTTGAGTCCGTGTCCAACCGTGGTCACGATCCATGATGTTATTTATCTTGCGTGTAAGGAGGATCTGGGCTCTTTTGTGGGGCGTTCGTACTATCGGGCGATGATGGCAGCCTCTGTCCGCCTGGCCAAACGGATCATTACAGACTCGGATTATTCCCGGCGTGACATTGTGGAATTGCTGAATGGAGATCCTGACAAGATTGACGTGATTTACCCTGGAGTTGATGAACACTTTCAAAAGGTGAGCGATCGCGGAATCATCACGTCTACCATCGCGAAATACGGGATCAGTGCTCCGTATATTCTCTACACCGGTATTTACAAGCCCCGAAAGAACCACGCCGGGCTGGTGCGTGCCTTCCAGTTGTTCGGGCAGCAGGGGCAAAATGCGGAATTGGTAATCGCCGGGCCAACGGCGGAAGGTGAGCAGGAACTGAAACGGCTGGCCTCAGAACTTGGCGTTGCAGCGAAAGTAAAATTCACCGGATTTGTGGATGATGCCGACTTGCCTGCGCTCTATTCAGGCGCTCGGCTATATGCATGTGCCTCGCTGTACGAAGGTTTCGGTTTTACGATTCTCGAAGCAATGGCATGCGGGGTTCCAGTGGTTAGTTCCCAGGCTACATCCCTGCCGGAAGTTGCCGGAGATGCCGCACTCTTGGCGGACGCAAGCAATCCGGAAGAGTTTTCCCAGGCGTTGGTCGCTGCCTTCAGCCAGGATGGTTTGCGAGCGGATCTAATCGAAAAGGGATTCCGCAATTGCCAGCGCTTTCAGTGGCAGGAGGCTGCGCGTCAGACACGCGCCGTTTATGCCAAGGCGCTCCGAACGTCCGCCCCCAGGGCAGTACCCGCATGAGTGCTGAGCCGCAGCATCTGGCTGATATGAATGAATCTGCCCGGGCAATGCCAGTAGCCGCGAATGTTCGGCAGCTTTCCATAGCACAGCTTCTTAAGCGGGCCACCCGCATCCTGGGAGTGTTTATTGCGGCCAGGCTACTTGGCGTGGATCGCTTTGGCGTATACGCGCTGATACTCACTGTAACGGAGCTGATCGCGGTGCTTTCCGGCGCTGGATACGTGGACTTCCTGACCCGGGAAATTGCAAAAAATCCGTCCCTCGCCCGTGCGTTGACGTCAAGGGTGATACTCCTGCGGCTCACTTATATCATCCCATTTGTCGTCTCAGCCGCATCGCTTCTGTGGCTTTTGCGGTTCCCAGGAGCCACCGTGAGCAGCGTTGTTTTTCTCTGCATCTCGCTCTTACCTCGTGTCTTTGGTGAGAGTGCACAGGGACTACTGAAAGGTTGCGGACGTTTTTCCCCGCTTCCGTGGGCAGAGCTCCTGCAAGGCATTGTTCTGGTTGGCGCTGTGTATGTGCTGCTCGCTGCCGGGTGGGGCATTCATGGCGCAATCGTCGCGGAGATTGCATCAGCTGCTGCCGGATCAATATTGCTCGTTATCGCTGCATATCCTCTGGCTGCGCCGAGCAATCGTGGGAGTGTGGCTGTGCGCGACCTGATCAAGGCGACATGGCCGTTCAGCATTTTTCCCTTTATCGGCAATCTCTACGACCGGGCTGATGTTGTGGTGCTCTCGAAGCTGGCAGGAAATTTCGCCACAGGTGTGTATGCAATCCCTTATCGTATCTACGCTTCCTTTCAGATCATTCCCGCGAGCGTAATGGGAGCGTGGCTCCCGGTATTTTCCGCTTCAGAGAAACAGAACGCAGCAAGCAAGTGCCGTGCTGTCATGAAGATGCTGTTACTGACGACACTCGCGGTGGTGCTTCTCACGAATGTGCTGGCTCAGCCGTTGATCACGTATGTGTTGGGTTCACAGTACCAGCCGTCGGTGGTTGTAGTCAGGGTACTCATCTGGGCGTTGCCATTTGCATTTTGGAGCTATGCGGCTAGCATCCTGCTGATGGCCTTTCACCATGAAAAAGTCTTCATCGTTACCTCCATCATCTGTTCAGTTTTCAATGTTGCGGCGAACCTTATGCTTGTGCCCCGTTTCTCGTACATGGCAGCGGCCGTAGTAACTGTCGCTACGGAACTTCTGCTGGTTCTGATGAACAGCTATTTTCTGAGGACGAGAATCGGCGAACGGGTTGTCCCGGGTAATCTGGGCAGGATCATTGTCGTCTTTCTGCCGTTGCTTCTTTCTGTCTGGGCTGTGGAACATTTTGAGGTGCAATGGACAATCGGGCTGATTCCGTGCCTTTTGTTCATGATGTATGCGTGGCGTGAGGGTAATTGGCAGTGGACTTCGCGGAGCGTCGAAGCATGATTTTTCGCCTCAGACGCAAAACGCCGCGAATCGCCGTCGATACGTGGGCGCTCGGTAGTTATGCACGTAACCATGGCATTCATGTCTACGCGGGAAAGCTGCTCACGTATTTCCGTGAAATGGCAGAATCTTACGGCGTGGAAATCATGCCCTTCGTATCTCCTTGTACCGACAACGATGCGAACCGTTTCGCGCCAGCCCCCGGATTTTCTCCGCGCGTGACCAGACTTCTCAAGGCTGATCGGCAATGGCGTTACGGCGGCGCATGCGCCATTTCAGCCTTGTCTGGCGCCGACCTGGTTTTCAGCCCGCATTGCACCAGCTTCTACTTCGGTCAACCCTCTGTTATAACGATTCACGATCTCATTCCAGTCCTGATGCCTTTTGGCTCCAGGCGCGCCGCTTCACGGCTTCAAACGCTGCTTTGGACTGCTGCTCACTTTTCCCGCGCCATCATCACGGATTCGCAGCATTCGAAAGAGGACATCATGCGGATTTATGGCGTGCCGGAATCAAAGATTTCCGTCATACACCTCGCCTATGACAAGGAATTTTTCAACACCGGGCCTAATGATGCTGGGCATCTATCCGCTACTAAAACACGACTTGGAATCACCCGGCCTTATGTACTCCATACGGGGGTGATTAAGCCCAACAAGAACCTGAAACGCCTCATACAGGCATACCGGATGGTCATGGGGCGGCGCTCTGATCTCGAAGTCGATCTGGTTCTTGTAGGTTCTCTGGGATGGGAATATGACGACGTTGTGGCTGCCGCAAACGATTCCACTGCTCCAGGCAGAGTGGTCATGGCCGGACCGTTGAGGCATGAGGACATGATCACGCTCTTGAAGGGCGCACACATGGTGGCCATGCCTTCTTTGTATGAGGGGTTTTGCCTTCCGCTGTTAGAATCGATGGCCTGCGGCGTCCCGACGATTGCTTCAAATGCCTCCTGTCTTCCGGAAATCTCCGGAGGCGTGCTCCGGTATTTCGATCCCAGTTCCGTGACAGAGATGGCAGACGCTCTCGAGGAGGCACTCTCAAGCCAGGAACTCAGGACGGAGCTCAGCACCAGGGGAGTCCAGCGCGCGGCAGATTTCGACTGGCGCAAATGTGCTGAGCAGACACTTTCATTGTTGGCGCGGGTCGCAGGGAAGAATGGCCGATGAGAATCGCTCTCGACCCGTGGGTACTCGATCAACGCTTTCGATCGGCCGGTAGTTACGTTTACGCCTACAACGTATTCCGCCAACTTCGGAGTATGGCAAGCGGGGATACTGGTGTGGAGTTCAGGATGCTGGTCTCATCCGGAAATCACAGTTACGGTCGAGAGTTATTTCCACCCAAGGCCGGCTTCAATTGGCAGCGTACAAGCCTGCTGGAGCATTACCGTCTCTGGAGATTAGGAGGCGCCAGTATTTCTGCGCGCCAGGCTCTAGCCGATGTCCTCTTTGCACCGACATTCCAGGTGGTGCCGGTCGGCTCTATCCCAGTGGTGACAACTATCCACGATGCCACCCCGGTGCTCAGCCCTGCGTGGAGTTCGCGGCTGTTGCAGGCGTCAACGCGATTCTTTATGGCCGCGGCCACACGCCTCTCCAGGTCCATCATTACCGCCTCGAAGTGGTCGAAGAAGGATCTGGTTGAAGTCTATGGGTTGCCGGAATCAAAGGTCCATGTCGTTTATCTGGGGCACAACGAAGAGATATTCAATCGTTCTCTGCCAGATCCCGAGTCGTTACGGCGATGTCGCGAAAAATTCGGCATTGAGCGGAACTACATCCTGCACCATGGCTTCATACAGCCGAGAAAAAATCTGGTTCGCCTCGTGCAAGCGTATCGGGAACTCATAGAGCGAAGAGGTGACCTTGATCTGGAACTGGTGCTTGCCGGCAGAATCGGGTGGGAAAACGAACCTCTGCTGGCCGAGGTGGAGAAAACCAATCAGACTCGGGGAAAGGTCATTCTGACCAAAGAGACGACCGAAGCGGAACTGGGATTGCTGGTCAAAGGCGCCACGCTGGAAGTGATACCGTCTTTATATGAGGGATTTTGCCTTCCCATGGTAGAAGCCATGGCTTGCGGCACACCTGCCATCGTGGCCAACACATCGTGTCTGCCGGAAATTTCAGGTGGCGTACTTGAGTACTTTGATCCTCTTTCGGTTCAGGAAATCTGTGCCACCATAGAGCATGTCGTGGACAACAGAGAATTGCAGACGAGGCTGTCGATCGAGGGCGCAAAGTGGGCCAACGCTCTTACCTGGAGGCGTTGCGCTGAGGAGACAATGAGAGTGATCACGTCAGCGGCAGGAGGCCCTGGTGAGTGACTCTCGAGCAGACCTGATTTCAAGTCGCCCGATTCGGCCGGGATGGGAGCTTGCTTTGGTGCTGGGAGGCACCCTTGTGGCTCTTGTGCTGGTATTGCAGCCGGCATTTCTGGCTGTAGCAGCAGCGGGTCTACTCCTGGCGGTGGCAGCATTCCAGTTCGATTTTTTTATGTATGCCATGGTCGTGATCATGCCATGGTACCCGCTGCTGGATGAGCACCTGCCGGTTACAGACATCATGCTCATCCTGCGTTTTGTGATGTTCGCTGGAATATGGCTGCGCTTTGTGCGTTCCAAGCGTTCCATCCCCGAATGGTTATGGGGAACAAAGCTCAAGAAGGCAGTGCTGTTGTTTGCCGTGATCACGATTGCATCGTTACTGTTCTCGAATCTTCGTACGAACCTGGAATCTTACCGCGCGTTCCGCAGGCTCTTTGGGTATCTGCTGGTTTTTTATGCAATGCTTGGGTGGCTAAACGGTAAAGATCGATTGCGGAATGTAGTTCAGGCTAGTTTGTTCTCTTTGATCGTAGTTGCGCTCTTTGGCTTTGCTCAATTCCTTTCCGGCGAGTATACCGACTTCTACATGCGCTTATATCCGTTTCAAGAAGGCGCGATGGAGCCGTGGGCAGGGCGCATCACCTCATTCCTTTACCACTACAACTCCCTCGCAGGATATTTGAACCTCGTCCTGCCATTCGGTTTGGGTGCAATGATTGCCGCCAGAGACAATGGGCTGAAGGCCACGGGCTTTCTTGCATTGAGCCTAGGCGCGGCGGCCTTGTCTTTGACTGGCAGCCGAGGTGGAATGCTCGCTGCAATCGGAGTATTGGTGCTGGCCGCCTGGAAGCTGGTTCCTCGCCGCGTCAATTTCTTCTGGATACTGGCTGCGGTTGTAGTGGCCGTAGGCGTCGTTCTTTTGCTGCATCAAGGAGCGACCAGCGCACAAGGCGATACTGCAATTGAGAGACTGCAGGGCGTGGATGACTTTACTCAGCTTTCACGGTTTGCTTTGTGGGGGGCTGCCGTGCTGATGTTTCGGTCCAATATGTTGATTGGAGCCGGATATGGCAATTTCCGCTACTTGTACAACGACTACATCCCCGCAATACCCGGCGGCCAGCTTGACGCACACAATCTTTATCTCCAACTGCTTGCCGAGACTGGACTGATTGGATTTCTGGCGTTTTTTCTCATGCTGAACGGCTTCTTTCGGCGTGGCTATGTGCTTGCGAGGGTGAACGATCCTGTCTATCAGATGGTAGGGATCGGCGTTTGCGGCGCGATTATCGCGTTCCTGATACATGGTCTGGCCGACTTTCTGTTCATTGTGAGCCCACAGTTCGGCGCCATGTTCTGGACCGTGCTTGCGCTCGGACTCTACGCATACGACGATTACCTGGGTAAGCACTGACCGCAGCAGCAGTTTAGGAGAGCGATTGGAAACGCTTGAACATTGCAATATCTGTAGTAGTCGGCAGATACGATCGATTGATCCGGAGTATAACCTTTGTCGCTGCCAGGATTGTGGGTACGTCTTCGATAGTCCGCGCCCAACCATTGAAGAGATCGTCACCTTCTATTCGAAAAAGGGCCAATACGATCATTGGCTGCGGGAGGATGAGGCGCGCGTGGCAATCTGGACCTGGCGATTGGGCAAGCTTAAGAAATACCTGCCGCTGGGACGGCTCCTGGACGTGGGTGCCGGAATTGGCGAGTTTTTGCACTACGCGCAGCCATTTTTCTCCGAGGTTACAGGCACGGAGGTATCCAGTGCCGGGGTTGAGGTCGCGAGCCAGAAATTTGGTGTGAACGTGCGGCGTGGGCAAGTAGAGAACATGGATCTTCCGCTGGGCTACTTCGACATGATCTCCATATTTCATGTGTTGGAGCATGTTCCCAATCCCGTCAGTTTTCTGGCTCGACTGAGGGAACTGCTTTGCCCAGGAGGCCTGGTTGTTTGTGCCGTTCCCAACGATGTCCTGGCCTGGCGTTCGCGGCAGAACAGCCTGGGGAAGCGGCTGGGACGCAAAAAGTTTAAGAATTTCAGCGCGGTACTTGGAACACCAAAGGTGAGCAGCGTCGAAGAAATCCATCTCTCGCATTTCACCGCCCCGGTTCTGGGCAAGTTGTTCAAGGATTCAGGCTTCGAAATCGTGGAGGAATCCGTTGATCCTTACTTCCTGCGCACGGGACTCAGGGGTCTCAAAGACCGCTTGAGATACGGATTTCATTGGCTGCTTTGCAGAGTCTTTCGATTGAATCGGTATGACACGATTTGGTTCGTTGCGCGTAAAGGGAAGGCATCGAATCAGGGTAAGTAACGGCTCTTGTATCTTCGGCTGCAGCCTGCAGATAGAGAGAGAATATAATCGGATTCCGCAGTACAGATCAGTTCACAGGAACTTGTTTGGGGGGAACTTCAGAACTTGTCCATGACACAGACGACCGCATTGACGGCACAGGCGAAGCGGGAAGCAATCGCCGGAATTCACTGGTGGCACACAATTGATCTCGGCGATGGCGTGATTACCCCCGGCAAGGATAACAGTCCCGCTAAGCTGGAACGTTTGCAGATGCCGGTCGAGATGAGAGGGAAGAGTTTTCTCGACATTGGCGCGTGGGATGGATTTTTTTCCTTTGCGGCAGAAAAGCGCGGTTCCACAAACGTGCTCGCGACAGACAAGTTCGTTTGGGAAGGCAACCTCCTTCCAGTGATGCCACGCTGTTCCAAGGAAGGTTTTCTGACCGCCCGCGCTCTCCTGAATTCAAAGGTTCGTGACATGAACATCGACCCGTTCGAAATGACACCGGAGAATGTAGGCGTCTTCGACGTGGTGCTGCTGGCGGGCGTGATCTATCACGTGAAACATCCATGGTTGCTGATCGAGAAAGTTGCCGCCGTCACGGGCGAAATGCTCATTCTGGAAACCGCCACGGACTGCAACCTCATGCGCCGGCCTGCTGTGGCTCTCTATCGCAAGGGCGAACTGGGAGGCGATGACACGAACTGGTGCGGGCCGAATATTCCCGCCCTGCGAAACATGCTCCTGGAATCTGGGTTCAAGAGCGTGAAAGTCATCCATAAAACCGGATTGGGTAGGGCAGTGCTTTCAGCTGGCAGACGCCTGTGGAAGTATAGCTCCTCTCCCGCCGCTTCGTTCCAGCAGGGGCGCTGTGTTGTGCATGCCTTCAAATAAGCTCCTTGTGCCCACTTTATTCAATTCCAGAAATACACATCTGAAGACACTTGCAGTGTGCGCTGTCTTGTTTTTCGCAATGGATGTGGTGTCTCAGTCTGGAGAAGCAGTACGCTCAGCCCATAAATTCAACGGCTCCGATGCTGGCGAAAAAATCACCGCGTGCATCGCTGCTCTGCCTGCTGCCGGTGGTGTATGTGATGCCCGAAGCCTCACTGGCGAGCAGCGCTCTGCTGCGTCGATTGTCGTTGGATCCGAAAGTAAGCCGGTCGAATTGCTGTTAGGCGCTGTGACCCTGAATGTAAGTAAACCAGTCACACTGAGCGCCAGAAGTTCGATTGTTGGTCTGCCTTCCGGCTCAGGGATCGGCACCTATCAGGGACCAACGGTGATCAAGGCTGCAGATGATTCCAAACTGCCGGCAGTCCTTGAATTGAGCGGACGACTTGCGGTCTTACAAGACGTAACCATTGACGGCAACAAGAGCCACAATACAGGCGACGGAACAGGAGTAGCCGTAAGGGCATGGCGTGCGGACCTGTTTCGCGTCACAGTCCAGAATTCGCCCGGCCCTGGAATAGCCATTGTCTCAAGCAAGTCGAACGAGGCTTGCTGTCCTAAACTGGAGAAGGTGATCAGCATTAACAGTGGAAAAGCCGGGTTGTTGATCCAGAATACAGGCGATGTCTTTGTTTCCCTCTCAGAATTTGAGAATAACGGCACGAATGGCGTGGAACTAAGC
>DATAEJ010000247.1:0-10832 GCA_036258095.1 Candidatus Angelobacter sp.
CAGCCGCTTGAGTTCTTGCCCCAGCTCTTCCTCGCGTGTCTGAGCCCTCCGCCGTTCCTGCTCAAGGTCGCGGAGGTCCTTGTGCAGCTTGTCGAGAAAGCGCGAGATGTCCTGCGTTTGCGTTCCCAGCTTCGCTCTGGCGGCATCCGTAATTTGTGGATTTAACCCGAGCCGATGTGCGATGTTGATGCCCGCCGAAGCTCCCGGCACGCCCACCTGAAGCTCGTAGGTTGGCTGCAGCGTCTTTTCCTCGAACCCGACTGCCGCGTTCAGCACGCCCTGCGTGTTCGCTGCATATACCTTGAGCGAAGTGTGATGCGTCGAAATCACAGTCACGGCGCCGATCCGACGAAAGTGTTCCGCAATCGCTACGGCCAGCGCTGCACCTTCTTCAGGATCCGTCGCTGAGCCAAGCTCATCGAGCAGGACGAGTGAGTGCCTAGTCGCAGTGCGCGAAATGAAATCGATGTTCGTGACGTGAGCCGAAAACGTGGAAAGGTTCTGCTCAATTGACTGGTAATCGCCTATATCGGCCAGCACGGCGTCAAAGACCGGCAACTTCGCCGAGGTCCCCGGCACCGGCACGCCTGCCTGCGCCATCAAGGCGAGTAATCCAACAGTTTTCAGGCCCACAGTCTTTCCGCCTGTATTCGGTCCGCTGATGATGAGCTGCCGGTGAGCTGAATCCATCTCGAGCGTGAGCGGCACCACTTTGCCGCCCTTGGGACGCAGATTGCGCTCCAGCAACGGATGTCTCGCGTCGCGCAGCTCAATGTAGTCCTCGGTCAGTTCCGGTCGCGCACAGTCGTAATCGATGCCGAAGCGCGCCTTGCCGAACTGCAGTTCCACCTCAGCCATCACCTCGGTTGCTGTCGCTATAGCATCGGCCTGTTCGCCCAGCCGTGTTGTCATCTCCTGAAGAATCCGCCGGATTTCTGCCTGCTCTTCCTCCAGAAGGCGGACGAGGTCATTGTTCTGCTCAATGGTTTCCAACGGCTCAATGAAAACTGTCTGTCCGCTCGAAGATGCTCCGTGGACTACGCCGTTTACCCGCCGGCGCTGTTCGGTCTTCACCGGGATGACAAAGCGCTCGCCACGGATGGTGACGAGTTCGTCCTGGACTGCACCGCCTTCAGCCAGGCGGCGTAGATAGCCGCGCAGCGACTCCTGAATTGCCCTCTTCTGTTTTTCAATCTCCCGGCGAATGCGGCCCAGCTCTGATGAGGCACGATCGTCAAGTGTGCCATCCGGCAGGATCTTGTTGCGAAAGTAGCGCAGCAGATCAGTGAAGTCGGCGATCTGGAGCGCCAGAGCGTGCATCCCCTGCCACCCGTTCTCGCGCAAGACAGCCTCTGGAGGATGCAGGGCCATTTCACGCCACTCGGCAGCTTTGTCAGCCACATGAAGAATGTCTCGAATCTGCTCCAGCTCCAGTCCGGCGCCGCGTATCTTGGACTTCGCCAGCAGTTGCCTGGCGTCAAACAGTCCGGCGAACTCCATCCGCCCACCCGCTGTGATGAATCGCCGGGTCTCCGCCGCAAGCTGTTGCTGGTGGTCGATCCAAGTCTTTTCCGCAGAAGGCGAAAGCGCTGCAACCCGAGCTTTTCCAAGCGGAGAACTCACATATGCAGAGAGGAGGTCAAGGAACTGGTCAAACTCCAGGAAGCGGGCGGAAGCGTGTTGAATCGGCTGCGGAACCATACGTGAGTTGATATTTATTGTACAGAGCCCGAAGTTTACGCCATGATTTCGCCTTCTCTTGAGGCGGAGCATTAGGCGAATCCACCGTATAATCCCCGCGCCTGAACTGCTAAACTTTCAGCATCATGGCTTTTCCAGTCACTCGCCTGCGCCGCATGCGCCAGTCGGAGTCCCTGCGCTCGCTGGTACGTGAAACTCATCTCGAGCCGTCCAACTTCATCTACCCGCTGTTTGTCTGTCCGGGGGAACGGGTTCGCAAGGAAATTGGCTCTATGCCCGGCGTGTTCAATCTCTCGATCGACGAGGCCGTTAAGGAGGCGCGGGAGGCTCGTTCGCTGGGTCTGGGCGGAGTAATCCTTTTTGGCCTACCCGAGAAGAAGGACGAGATCGCTACCGGAGCGTGGGCGGAAGACGGCATTGTTCAGAGAGCCACGCGGGCGATCAAGAGTGAAGTGCCCGACCTGGTGGTCCTCGGCGACGTCTGTCTGTGCGAGTACATGTCGCACGGCCATTGTGGCATTGTGGAGCAGAAACGGAAGCCATCCGCGGTTGCTAAAACCATGCGCGTTGTGACTACCACGCGCGATCAGCTTTCCGCGGTGGCAACTCAGGTGGCAGAAGCCGCAGTAGCGGACTTTGAGATCGTAAACGACGCAACACTGGACATCCTGGCTAAGACCGCTGTTTCACAGGCGCAGGCAGGGGTGGACATCATTGCACCCTCAGACATGATGGACGGCCGCGTGGCGGCGATTCGCAAGGGGCTCGACGAAGCCGGACTCGTCAATACACCAATCCTGTCGTATGCGGCAAAGTTTGCCTCTGGGTTCTATGGGCCATTCCGCGAAGCTGCCGACTCAACTCCACAGTTCGGCGACCGCCGATCTTACCAGATGGACGGCGCCAATCTGCGCGAGGCGATGCGGGAGATCGAACTAGATCTGGAAGAAGGCGCTGACATGATCATGGTCAAGCCAGCCATGCCCTATCTGGATGTAATTCACGAAGCGCGCCGGCGCTTTGATGTACCGATCTCCGCTTATCAGGTTTCCGGCGAATATGCGATGCTGCAGGCTGCCATCCGGAATGGCTGGCTCGATAAGGACCGCGTGATGCTCGAGTCGCTGCAGTCGATCAAGCGAGCGGGAGCGAGTCTGATCCTTACCTATTTCGCGAAAGATGCTGCGAGGCTGCTGAACTGAATCCGACAGTACCAACTCTGCGGGTCAGCCGCAAAGGGGCGAAGGTTCTCCTCGCGTCATTCGCGGCTGATCTGGTGTCTAAATCAACGCTGATTTAGGAATGGATTTCAAGCTGCACGGCGTATGCCGCCGGTTCCGGAGCTTCTGCCCCGACCGGTAATGGCGCGAAAGATCAAAGTCAGCACGACTGCTCCAAGGATCGCGACCAGGATTGTGTAGATCGTTCCGCCCTGTCCCGTTCCTCCCAGCGCACGCATGATCCAGCCGCCTACGAGAGCTCCGGCAATGCCCAGAAGAATGTCTGCGATCGTTCCGTAGCCCGAGCCCTTCATGATCTTGCCGGTTATCCAGCCGGCGATCAGTCCCACGATAATCCACCAAAGTACAACCATTGATCCTCCTCAGGGAAAACCCGGGGAACAGAGAGGCGTACCCCCAAGCCCTCCGCGCTTTAATTCTTACTGGTTAGAGGCCTGGCTCTCCTGAAGCGGGTTGCAGTCCCGCGCGCACAATTCGAGAGCCGCCGGTGCGAGCAGCACCCGCGAATCTTTTGTGAGCTGAAGCTATCCAATGCAATGGGGATGAGAAGGCCGGCACCCACAGGGCTGCAGCTTCGAAGTGCACCGAATCAGCGGGACTGAGGTTGCGCTCAGCCGTGAGCCGCTGATTTACAATCATTTGTTTGCCTTCCAATCACTTTTCACCTAAGGGGAGCACTGCTTTGCCAGACACGATTTATGACGTTGCCATCATTGGCTCAGGACCAGGCGGCTACACCGCTGCCTTCCGTGCGGGCCAGCTCGGATTGAAGACCGCCCTTATAGAAAGGGAGTCCAAATTGGGCGGGACCTGTCTCCACGTCGGCTGCATCCCCACCAAGGCGTTGCTTTTCAATGCAGAGGTCTATGACCACCTGAAGTCGGCCGAGAAGTACGGCATTGACGGCCTCGGCGCGGGCAAGCTGAACTGGAAGAACATTCAGGACCGCAAGAACCAGATCGTTGCCAAACACACCAAGGGTCTCGATTTTCTGGTGCGAAAGAACAAAGTCACTGCCGTCCGTGGATTAGGGCAGCTCACCGGACCAGCCAAGAATGGTATTCACACCGTTGAAGTGACCGACAATGCGGGCAAGAAGTCACAGATCCAGGCGAAGAACCTGATTATTGCCACGGGTTCCTACGCACGCATGCTGCCCGGACTTCAGCCCGATGAACGCATTTTGACCAATATTGAAGTTCTGAGCCTTTCCGCCATTCCGAAATCCATGATCATCATCGGTTCCGGGGCGGTCGGGGTGGAGTTCGCCTCCATATATCGCTCCTTCGGTGCCGAAGTCACGGTTATCGAGATGTTGCCGCGCATTGTGCCCGTGGAAGACGAAGAAGTAAGCAAAGAATTGCTACGCTCCTTCAAGAAGAAGGGCATCAACTGCTTTGTCAACACGAAGGTGGAGAAGGTTGAAAAGACTAAGGACGGAGTAGCGGTCACGTTCACTCCGCAGGGAGAGGCGTCACAAAAGCTGGAAGCTGAAAAAGTCCTGGTGGCGATTGGGCGCGGGCCCAACACTGAGAAAATCGGCCTGGAGAAGCTGCCCAATATCAAAACGGAGCGCGGCTACATCCAGGTGGACCAGTGGCAGCGGACCGGTGAGCCAGGAATCTTTGCGATCGGCGACATTGTGGCTGGATACCCGCAGCTGGCGCACTCAGCCGCGATGGAGGGCATTGTGGCGGTGACGCAGATAGCAGGCAAACCTGCCAAGGCCGTCAACAAATTGCGCATCCCAGGCTGCACCTACTGTGAACCGCAGATTGGCAGCGTGGGTTTGACCGAAGCCAAAGCCAAAGAAGCCGGACACCAGGTCAAGGTCGGGAAATTCCCATTCACAGCCAATTCCAAGGCGAGCATCATTGATAACCATGAAGGATTTATCAAAGTGGTGGCCGATGCCAAGTATGGTGAGATCCTGGGTGTTCATATCATTGGGCCAGTCGCCACGGAATTGATTGCAGAATCTGTAGCCGTTATGGAACTCGAGGGAACAGTAGAGGACCTGATGTTCACGATCCATGCTCATCCAACGGTCTCTGAAGCCATGCTCGATGCCTTCAGCGCAGTGGAAGGGAAGGCCATCAACATCTGACGCCCTAAAGAATTTGTGTTCATTCGGCGCTGCTTCGGCGGCGCCGTTCTGTTGCGAGTCGCCAGGCAAACCCCGACTTCCTCCAACGCTCTTAAATGAGTGGGAGGTTACCATGCCAATCGATCCGGTTTGCAAAATGGATATCAACATCGCAGACGCGGCCGCCAGCCACGATTATCACAGCGAAACCGTTTATTTCTGCTCACTCGAGTGCAAGAACAAATTCGAAGCCGATCCGGGCCGCTACATGGATGACATGACCGATGAAGAGCAGATTGCGAGTTAGCTGAGCAATACTCATTGCCGTCCAACCCCTCTCAAGCTTCGTGCACCTATTCCGTTGAATGGGAGTGTGTATTTATGGCCAAAGTCAATGATCCTCAGCATCCTGAAACCGGAACAACTCAAACGGGTAGCGACCAAAAGCATTACAGCTTCCGGTGCGCCGACGTGGGTTTGTCGCAATGCCAGTGGCAGACAAACGGTTCGACTCTGGAAGAGATCGTGCGCAACGCCGAGGAACACGGCCGCAGCGATCACAACCTGACCGAGATCAACGACGACCTGCGCAACCGGATCAGGCAGAACATCAAGCAGGCGGCCTGATCTGCATTTTTACATGCCATCATAATTCGGCCCGCCGCCACCCTCCGGTGGCACCCACGTGATGATTTCGTACGGGTCCATGATGTCGCAGGTTTTGCAATGCACGCAGTTCGAAGGATTCAGATGAATCTCCTTTCCATGAGGCGCCGCACCTGAGTCCACCATCTCGTACACATTCGCAGGGCAGAAGTGCTGGCATGGGCTGCCGTACTCCACAATGCATCGTGAGTTGCAGATATTCGTGTCGTGGATCACCAGGTGCGCCGGCTGGTCTTCTTCGTGGCGGGTACCGGAGTGGTACAGATCCGTGAGTTTGTCGAACGTCAGCTTGCCGTCGCCTTTGGCGTCGTTGATCAACTGCGCGCGGTCTCCGCCATCTGCAGGCAACTGGTCCAGATGCTTCATCCGGGTATGACCCTTGTGTGCCGGGTAGAAGCTACGCACGCCGCGTCCGCCGGTGAGGTGCTGAAGGGCAGCGTGGAAGAGCCCGGGAAGCAGGCCATTCTCAAATCCCTGATGGAAGTTGCGGACTTCCCAGAGTTCGTCGCGTATCCAGCTGGCATCCACCGCCTGCTTGTATTCCTGAAGCTTGTCTTTGCCGAATTTGCCTTCCGCCAGCGCCGAGTAAGCTGTTTCCGCGGCGAGCATGCCGCTCTTAATGGCCAGGTGAATGCCTTTGAGCCGCTGCGAGTTGAGGAAGCCGGCCGAGTCGCCCACAATCATCCAGCCATCGCCTGCCAGCGGAGGCAGCGAGTACCAGCCGCCGTACGGCACTGACTTCGCTCCATAGCGGATCATCTTGCCGCCTTGCAGCAGGTCGGCCACCAGCGGGTGCTTCTTCCATTCCTGCAGAACCTTTTGCGGATCGGTCCGCGGATCGATGTAGTCGAGGCTCGTCACATATCCGAGCGAGACCAGATTGTCTTTCGCGCCGTACATCCAGGAGCCGCCATATTCCTTGGTCGTGAGCGGCCAACCAAGCGTAAGAATGACTTCGCCTTTACGAATGCGTCCGGGCGGCAGCTCCCAAAGTTCCTTCACGCCTACGCCATAGATCTGCGGATTGCGGTCTTTGCACAGGTCGAACTTGTTGATGAGCTCCTTGGTAAGCGAGCCGCGCGTGCCCTCCGCCAGGACCATCACCTTCGATTTGAGCTCGTAGCCCGGTTCAAAGTTTGATTTCTTCTGACCGGTTTTGTCCACGCCTTTGTCATCCGTGATGACGCCGGTCACGCGCTCGCCGTCGTAGGTGAGCTGCGATCCGGCAAAGCCCGTGAACACGGTGATGCCGGACTGCTCCACCTTTTCCCCCAGCCATTTCACGAACCGGTTGAGCGAGATCACGTAATTGCCGTGGTCTTGCATCGGCGGAGGCATAAGCGGAGCGCGATAGGATTTGCTCTTCGTCAGGTAATAAAAGCTCTCGTGCTCCACCTTGGCATCGAGCGGCGCCTCTTCGCGCCAGCCGGGGAGGAGCTCGTCCATCGCGCGCGGGTCGAGCACCGCGCCGGAGAGGCAATGCTGGCCGATTTCGCGGGCCTTCTCCAGAACGTAGATGTTTTCTTTGCTCAGCTGCGCGTCGGGATGCCGGCGGTTGTGCATGTCAATCAGCTGCGAGAGACGCAGCGCGCACGCCATGCCGGAGGGGCCGCCGCCAACGATGACAACGTCCGCTTCCATCTGCGGACGCTCGATACCTTCAAGAGGTTTGCGGAAATAGATCATTCGTTAGCACTCAGATGAAGCAATTAGCAAATGGTATTAGCAATCAACAACGCGGCACACGCGTCCGAGAACTCAGCCCCAGGGCAGGCTTCTCAATTGGCAATCCTGGCAATTTCTATGCCTTGGCCTTTTTCACTTCTTCGGTCAGCGCCGGGAGAATATCGAACAGGTTCCCGACCACGCCAAAGTCGGCAATCTCGAAAATCGGGGCCTCAGCATCCTTGTTGATTGCGATGATCGAGCGTGAACCCTTCATGCCGACAATGTGCTGAATGGCGCCGCTGATTCCGACCGCAAGATAAAGCTTGGGCGCCACCGTCTGGCCGGAACTGCCGATCTGGCGATCCATGGGGAGCCAGCCGGCGTCGCAGATGGGACGTGACGCAGCGATCTCTCCGCCGAGCGCTTCTGCCAGGGCCTTCGCCAGCTCGATGTTCTTCTGCTCCTTGATGCCGCGGCCAACAGAGACGATTACTTCAGCCTGCGTGAGATCCACCGCCTGTTTGGCTTCTTTGAACGGCTCTTCAGGCTGGTTGCGGATTGTGGCATTGATCTCGACATTCACAGTCTCCACCGGCGCAGCGGATGCGCCGGCTTCGGCTTTGTCGCCGCGGAATGCACCAGCCTGGAAGGTCGCGAAATGCGGCGGATCACAGTTGAACGAGACGTCGGCGGCGAATTTGCCCTGAAACATCTGGCGGGTAAAGACCAGCCGGTCACCATCCTTGCGGAAACCAATCACGTCACTGATTAGCGTTCGGCCCAGCGCCGTAGTGAGCTGCGGAGCAAAGTCGCGTACCTGATAGGTGTGCGGCATCAGCACCAGGCGTGGTTGCTTCTCCTGGATGAAGCTCTTGAGCGCCGAAACCGTCCCGTCGGGCTCGTACTTCGCCAGCTTCGGCGACTCAAGATCGTAGACCTTGCCCACCTTCTTGCCCGCGATTTCCTGGGCAATACCAGAAACGCCATTGCCGAAGACTGCCGCTTCCACGGTCCAGCCGGTTTCGGAAGCAATGGCTTGCGCCGCCGCAATCGTCTCAAACGACACCCGGTTCAGCTTGCCTTCGCGCTGCTCTGCAATCACCAGAATTGTGTCAGCCATGGTTACGCTATCTGCCGCCTTTTCTTCATAAATCCATAAATGATCAGGAATAACGCCACGAACAGGTCGATCCCAAAAATCCACTGCATGAACTTGTTGCCTGCCCGGATGTCCCACCCCACAAACAGCAGCCACCCAAAGCCTGACAGCAACATGACCACGCCCACAACCATGAACGTGGCTCCTGTCTCATGTTCCGTTACCGGTAGATAATTCCCGCCTTCAGGGTCATAGTCCATTCTTTCCATGGTTCAACTCCTCGAAAACTTGGTCAGATTACGCGAACGTCATTGCGCAACTTGTCCACCAGTTTCTTGGCCACCTCGCCCGGAGCGCCATCCAGCATTTCCGTTTTCTTGGTCTTCTGCGGAATGTACAGCTTTTCAATCTTCTGCAGGTTGTCGCCCAGCGAGGATTTCACTTCCTCCAGCGTGACCTTGCGCAACGGTTTGTTCTTAGCCTGTTTGATGCCGAGAAGCGTGGCATAGCGCAGTTTGTTGATGCCGGATTGGATTGTCAGGACAGCCGGTAATGGCATGGTCACGTGCTGGAAAAAACCCGATTCGAGTTCCCGCTTCACCTTGATTCCGCCGTCATTTTTCTGAATTTCCATGATGATGGTGGCGTGCGGCCAACCCAGCAGTTCGGCCATGATCACGCCCGTCTGCGCGAAGCCGAAATCGTCGGATTGAAGTCCCGTGAAAATCAGGTCAAATTGTTCGTCCTTGATCGCCGCGACAAAAGCCTTCGCGATGTTCAGAGCGTCCATGGTCACAAAGGCATTGTCCTCAAGATGAATCGCCCGGTCGGCGCCCTTGGCCAGCCCTTCGCGAAGCACCGTCTGAGCCCGCGCCGGTCCGGCTGTAATCACCACCACTTCGCCGCCGTGCTTCTCTTTCTGCCGCAGAGCTTCCTCCAGCGCGTAGGCATCCGGTTCGTTCACTTCGTAGGAGACATCGTCACGGATCCATGTGCCGTTTTCGTTCAGCTTAAGCGGAGCATCTTTCTGCGGGACCTGCTTCATGCAGACCAGAATCTTCATAGATCAATTTTTCCTATGCTTGATGAAACCAGATACTTAGATGACATGGCGCCGGCCAGCGTTGAAGTCCGGGCGCCGAATGTGAAACCTGCAAGTATAAATGAGGAATAGCGCCTGTGGCAGCAGGAGGGCACGGACCTCACCATGAGCTGGCCGGAGTGCGCACACTTCGAGTGTGACTCGCGAATAAGAAACCGGGGGGTAGTGCTACTCCAAAAATGCCACCGACTGTACGCCCGCCACTTCAAAACGCTTCCGGCAACGGATATTTTTGCAGGCGACCATGTCATCGCGCCGGACCATGTAAGACTGGGCCTTGGCGAATTTGGCGCGATCGCGCTCGTCCGCCCGCGGAGGCAGCTGCCTTTTCTTGGTGCGCACCAGCCAGGAAAGTTCGTAGTCATTTGCCGTGCGGCAGTGCGGACACGTAAGGCTGTGCGGCTTTTTAGATTCTTTCTCGTCGTAAAAATCGCGCTCTTCCATTGGCTTTATTTAACCACAGGCTGATGGTTATGCGAATCGATGACAAGCCCCCTCTACCCCCTCCCCGTTTCATCAAGCTTCATCAAGGTTCATCAAGGCGCCATCAAGGGGTAATCAAGACTCCTTGTAGCCGGTCTGCCGCAAAATCTCATACATCCGGCAAAGCTCTGCCATCGAATACGCGTCACTGTCATAGTCGTCCAGAAAATCCAGACCGCTGTTCCACCACATCGCTCACATTCCAAGGCATGCTTCTTTCCTACATGCCTCCGCTGTCCGGCTCGCGATGAAAGTGTCAACTATGTCCCGGGTTCAAACTGTCAACCATGTGCCCGGTTCGTACCGCTGTGTAGCACAGGCGCCCTCGCCTGTGCCGGTGCTCTCTTAATGCCCTTCAGTGATTGTTGCCAACCGGAAATAACCCAGCCCTCCGGCACTGGAGTCAATATCAGATGAACGTGGGGCTTAACTCGTTTCCGCGATAGCCCCTCACTGATTGCACAGTGTTCGAACATTCATGACCTGCAGACACCCGTAACAATGAAAATGCCACTATGGGTAAAATATTCAATCGTGAAAGATCGAACCCGCTGTAGAGCGGGCCTGCCGGCAGCTAGCGAAACCAACATCACCTCTTTCTGATCAGCGTCTATCTGCGTTCATCCGCGGCGATTCCGGCGACGGCCCCTGCCACCCCCCGGTTCGTCCCCGATCGTCCCCGGTCGTCCCGGGGGTATCCCGGCCTCGTCCCGACGGATATCCCGGTTTGATCCCGACCCTGTCCCGGTCTGTCCCGACGATCGGCAGAGGGTTGTGGCAACCGTG
>DATAEJ010000248.1:0-3849 GCA_036258095.1 Candidatus Angelobacter sp.
ACGGTGCGCGCGGCGGTGAAGATTCCTTTCACCGTGAAGTTCCGTCTGGGCTGGGACGACAAGAATATCGTCTGCGTGGAGCTCGCCCGCATGGCCCAGGAGTGTGGCCTGAATGCCGTGGCGCTGCATGCGCGTACACGCGAGCAGGGTTACAGCGGCAACGCGCGCTGGGAATGGATTGAAGCGGTGAAGCACGCGGTGACTATCCCGGTGATCGGCAATGGCGATATTCGGACGCCGGAAGACGCGGTTGCGATGGTCGCGCAGACGGGGTGTGACGGCGTCATGATCGGCCGCACCGCGGCGTCGAACCCGTGGATTTTCCGCCAGATTCGGCAATATCTGGACACAGGCCGTTACGACCAGCCGACCGAGGCTGATCGCTACCAGATGATCCGCGCGTACTTCCAGATGCTGGTGGAAGAAGAGATGCACGGTACGGCAGGCAAGATGAAGCAGTTCGTCGCCTGGTTCACCCACGGAGTCCAGGGCGGCAGCGCGCTGCGCAAAGCCGTCTATTCAGCGCAGGAAGGGCCGCAGATTCTGGCCAGCGTCGACAAGTTCTTCGAAGAATTGCTGAGCGGCAGGGCTCCGCAAAGCGCCATTGCTCCTATTCCTGATCCCGAACCGGATTTGCTGGCTGCCTGCGGCGACTGAAACCTCACCGCCGATGAACGCTGATCGCACTGATCCAGCCAGGGAAGCAGGCTTCGCGTGGTCCGGTTCCGGCCACCTCCCCAGGTCTGCCGGAACCAGAACGCGTGTCTCGAAACGAATCCACTATATCGCATTTTATTCGCTAAATCTAGTACAATGGAGCCCGTGCGGTAAGATTCCTTCAAGAGGACTACATGGCAGAACCTACGTATGAGGAAATGAAGGCCCGGCTCGCGGAGCTGGAAAAGCAGGTAGCCACCAAACGGACCGGATCAATCGAATTCCGGGTGAGTGAAAAGGGTGGCGTAAGCGTTTATGGATTGGGAAGATTCCCTGTCACCTTGTACTTTGAGCAGTGGACACGGCTGCTGGACCAGGCTGACCAGCTGCGGTCGTTTCTTGCAGAGAACAAAGAACGGCTGAAGCTGAAGGAACCGAAGTAACCACTAACCTTCCCAGACAGACACCGATCAAAAAAGAGCCCGGCTATATTTGCCGGGCTCAAGAGTGTGTGAGGGGACTTCGAGACTTACTGCACGCTGGCCTGCTGGGTGTTGGCGAGCACGAAGTGAGCACGACGGTTCTGTGACCAGCAGGACTCATTTTCGGTCGCCGTGCAGAACGGCTTTTCCTTACCCAGGCTGATCAGCTTGATCCGGTCAGCGCTGATGCCCATCTTGACCAGCGAGTCACGGACGCGGGTGGCACGGCTCTGGCCGAGCACCATGTTGTAATCTTCCGAGCCGCGCTCGTCACAATGCCCTTCGATCAACAATCGCATGTTGGGATGGCCGGAGAGGAACTGCGCGTCGGCCTGGATGATAGCGTCTTCATCCGAACGAATATCGGCATTGTCATAGTTGAAGAAGACGTCTTTCACGGTCCGGCGAAACAGTTCTTCTTCTGAAATCTCTTCCTTCTTTGCTACTGGGACCGTCACGCTGAGCCGAGCGCTGGCTTCGGCGGAGCCACCATCACCTTTTGCGGTTAGATGGTAGGTAGTGGAATCAGATGGCGTTACTTTCCTTGAACCCGACGAGGAGACAATTCCCACGCCGTCAATGGTGATTGTGGACGCGTTTTGCGTGTTCCAGCTCAACTCAGCGGTTTGGCCGCGTTCTACATTTTCCGGACTGACGCTGATGGAAGCCACAGGGGCTGCGGGCGCAACCACGGGCGGCGCCTGGACCGGCTGGGCAACTTTCACATTGTGGTGGCATCCGGCCGCAACGAAAAGCAGCACGACCAGAAAGAGCGACAAAGCAATTGGCCTGTACATGAAATCCTCCAAATCAAAACGGTGGTGCTCGCGCGGTTTCGGGCGAGCCTTGGGGCTGAAAGTGGTTGAACGAGAAGAGTGGCTGTTAGCAGCGCAAGATGGAGAAATTCGTTAGAACGCTGAGCGAGTGCTCCGCGGCCTTGAGAATCGGCGTGTGCAGACGCGGGCTTTGCCGCAGCGCAAGCCCTTTCCACCAAACGTTGCTGGCCAGCACGATCATTAGAAACAGTGACGCTGAAGCCTGCGTAGCGCGGAAATCGGTGGTCGGACCGTGGGTCGCCTGGAAGGGGCCTTGAAGCAAAGGGAAGAAGAACAGCAGCAGAACGCAGATTACGGCGCACAAACCCACGCACCGCAAAACCAGAGCTGCTGACATGCGCAAAGTATGATCCAGAGTCACTGCATCGTCAAGCGATAGAACCCCTGAGATTATCCGATGGTGACAGCACTGCCGAGCTTAACAATGAGCGGATTCCCCTAAGTTGCTGTAGGTAAGGAAATTACAGAACTAACGCAAGTCTCTGGATGGAAACCGTTCTACAATGCAGCACAACTTTAACGCCACTTGGTCTGAATGGAATACATTTTCCTTTTTCTCGTCGGCTGGGTTGTGGTTTGTCTTCCAGCTCTCTTCTACGCCAGCGTCGTCGATGGCCGCCGCCGTCGCGATGCCGATGAGTTCACCCAGCGAATATTGTCGCTTTCGCGGCAGATAGAAAAGC
The DNA here is from genome assembly GCA_036258095.1 of Candidatus Angelobacter sp. Taxonomy (GTDB): domain Bacteria; phylum Acidobacteriota; class Terriglobia; order Terriglobales; family Acidobacteriaceae; genus Angelobacter. Next base: position 2,659 of record DATAEJ010000248.1, read on the forward strand.
TGGAGCGCCGCGTTGCGGAGACATCTGATGCGGCTCCGTCGAAGGTAACGGCCCAGCCGGCTGCTGTGATGAAAACTCCGCATCCACCTGAGTCGTCACCGGTCCCGGCTGTCCCAGAAGCTGCAAAGAAACCTGTGGTAATGCCCGCTCCGGTCCCGCAGCCGCAGCTTCACCCTGCGTTATCGGGGGCTGCATCGCCTGAAGCGCCTGGTTTTGCAGTTCCAACTCCAGCCGCCACACAACCGCCGCCTACGCCACCTCTGGTGGCGCAAGAGGATAAGCGGTCGACGCCATCGGCGTCGACTCCGGTTGAAGAGAAACCAGTCATACCGACGGCACCGGCTAAAGAAGAGCCACGGACCGCCGCGCCAGCGGTGAAACCGGTCACACCATCGCCTACCAATCCTGTGGTGTCGTCTCCAGTCGCCGCGCTTCCGACGGCGTTTACGCGCCCACGCGAGACGACAGCGGTTCCTGCTGATGCCGCTGCGCGAGTTCAGGCGCCGCCACCGCCAGGTTCGACGAATCCGCCCCGGCCGCCGGCAAGCATTCCGCCGCCCACTTTCGCCCAGATCTCACGCCCGGCTCCCACCTTCAAGTCTCCGGACCTGAAGAAGAAGTCTTTCACCATCGAAGAAGCTCTGGGCGCGAACTGGGGTCCACGCGTGGGAATCGCATTTGTCGTAATTGGCGTGGCTCTATTCGTAGGCTCACAGTGGAGTCACTTCGCGCCGTGGCTGCGCATGCTGATTGTCTATGCGGCGGGTTTTGGGGCTGGAGTGGGCTTCCTCGCAGGCGGCATCTTCCTCGAGAAAAAAGAGCAGTACCGCATTCTGGGGCGCTGCCTCATTGGCGGAGGCTGGGCCGTCACCACGCTCATGACCTACGTGCTCAGCCATGGACCGTTCGCAGTTTTGGCGTCGCAGCCGCTGGATTTGAGCCTGCTGCTTGCTGTGATCGCAGCGATGGTGTGGCACACCCTTCGCTACAACTCGCAGCTGGTGACCGGAGCGGCGTTCCTGCTCGGCTTTACGGCTATCGCGCTCAATCCCGACCCGCCTTTCAACTTGGTCGCTGGTGGACTGCTGATCGCCGGTATGACGGTGATCGTCCTGCGACAGCAATGGTATGAGCTGGAAGTCTTCGGGATCCTGGCTGCGTATCTCAATCACTTTTATTGGCTGTACTCGA
>DATAEJ010000249.1:0-38115 GCA_036258095.1 Candidatus Angelobacter sp.
CGTTGCCTTTCCCTGCTGCTAGCTGACTGATTGCGAACCCGGCAGAGTGCCTGGCAGTGGCGCCGTGAGACTTCCGTGATGACGATAGCCGCTTCTGAATTCTTTCCACCAGTCCTTACTGCTGCCATCCGCCGCCGAGCGCGCGATAGAGCTGGACCACAGAAACCAGCTCGTCCCTTTTTACCTGCGCCAGCCTCAATTCGGCATCGAACAGGTCGCGATCGGCGTCCAGTGCGTCTAAAAGCGTATCGACCCCACCCTGGTAGCGGCGGTATGCCAGCCGCGAGCGATCCTGAAGGGTTGCGACCAGGGTTTCCTGTGCGCCCCTGATCTCCCGCACCTTCTGATAGTCCACCAGCGCGTCTGCCACTTCGCGGAATGCTGTCCGGATGCTCCGCTCATATTGCACGAGCGCGATCTGCTGTTGAGCCCCGGCCAGACGCACGTTCGATTTCAGCCTGCCTCCGGTGAATATGGGCTGGGTAACTTGCGGTGTGAACTGCCAGACTTTCGCGGGGCCGGTAAAAAGACTCGAGAGCTGGCTACTCTGAAAACCGAACAGCCCGGTCAGGCTGATCTGGGGGAAGTACGCAGCTTTGGCCACACCAATCGTCGCATTAGCTGCAATCAGGTTCTGCTCCGCAGCACCGATATCAGGCCGCCGTTCAAGCAGTGATGATGGAAGTCCCGCAGGGACCTGGGGCGGCAGCTGCTGGTCGGTAAGGCCGCGATTGCGCTCCACTGGACCGGGATAGTCTCCGACCAGCAGGCGAATCTGGTTCTCAGTCTGCTCGATGCGTTGCTCGGCAATGGGGACCGCCTCCGCAGCAACCTGGACCAGTTGCTCGGCCTGGCGCACATCGAGCAACGAGGCGAGGCCCCTGCTTTGCCGTGTCTGGATGACCCGCAATGAATCCTGGCGCGTCGCAAGCGTGCGCCGGGCGATCTCAAGTTCGAGATCGAGTTCAAGCAGGTTGAAATAGGACGTGGCCACATCGCTGACCAGGGTCATGCTCACCACCCGGCGTCCCTCTTCCGTCGCGAGAAGATCCGCGCGCGCAGCTTCCGTCTCACGGCGCAGGCGTCCCCAGATGTCTACCTCGTAAGAGAGAAGCGCGGCCGAGACCGTGCCGAAGGTGCGGTCCTGCTGAAAACCCGCCGGCACCACAAAGGATCCATTTCTGGCGCTACGCACTGCCGTGATGTCGGCACCTGCAGCCACAGTGGGATACTGGTTGGAGCGAGTGATGCCCAGCCCCGCCTGCGCCGCTTCGACCCGGGCCACGGCTTCGCGCATGTCGTAATTGTGCTCGAGTGCGGTACGGATCAACCCTTGCAGTTGTTCGTCTTTGAAGACCTCAAACCATTTGGCATCGGCCAGCGATGCTCCATCCGGCGGCGTTAACTGGCCGCGGAACGCCGGCGGCGGACTCACGGCCGGCCGACGGTAATTCGGCCCTGCGGCACAGCCAGCAAAAAATGCTGCAAACATCGCGACGATGGAGAAATGGCTCTTCATTTCTGTTGCACCTCCGCGACAGCCGCTTGGTAAACAGGCAACGGGCGGACTGGTAACGGCATAGCTGCACTTCCCTCCGTCACGTTCATCGCGTCGCTCGCGGCGTGAGTGCGCGCTAACAGCACATAAATGGACGGCACCACAAACAAAGTGAAGGCCGAACCGATGATCATGCCCGTCACCAGCATGATGCCAATGCTGTTGCGCGCGCCTGCCCCCGGCCCGGTGGCCAGAATGAGCGGGAAGTGCCCAACCACTGTGGCCGCCGTAGTCATGAGAATGGGGCGGAGCCGGGTGCCGGAAGCCTCAATAACTGCGTCGACTTTGGATTTCCCGGCTTCCTGAAGATGGTTAGCAAACTCCACGATCAGGATGCCGTTCTTCGATACCAGACCCACCAGCGTGATCAAACCGACCTGGCTATAAATATTGAGGGTCGTGAAACCCAGGAACGAGAAGAGCAGGGCTCCGGAAATTGCCAGCGGTACCGAGCCCGCGAGGATGATCAGGGGATCGCGGAAGCTCTCGAACTGTGCCGCCAGCACCAGATAGATCAGAATTGCAGACAGCAGGAACGTGCCGAGGAACTTGCTGCCCTCGGTGCGCAACTGGCGCGACTCGCCCGCGTAGTCCAGGGTAAAGCCCTGCGGCAGTATCTTTGCTGTCTCACCTTCGAGGAAGCGGAGTGCCTGATCCAGTGACACATTGGGCGGAATCACCCCCTGGATGCGCACTGCATTGAGCTGTTGAAACTTCTTGAGCTCGCGAGGTTCCGTCGTGGTGCGCAGATTGGCAAAAGTCGATAGCGGTACCAGCTTGCCCTGCGAACCAGTTACGTAAATCTGCGACAGCTGGTCAGGCGTCAGCCTCTCCACCCGCTTCACCTGGGGAATGACTTTGTAGCTGCGGCCCTGAATGCTGAAGCGGTTGACATAATCACCTCCGAGCAGAGCCGAAAGGTCCTTACCTGCCTGGCTGAGGTCGACTCCTTGCGAGCGGAGTTTGTCGCGATCAAAGACAACTTCGGCCTGAGGCTGGTCGAATTTCAGGTCAGAATCGGCATAGATGAACATGCCGCTCGCGAACGCTTTCTGTACCAACTGATTGGCAATGCCAAGAAGCTGGTCCGGCTCAGCGGCCGAGGCGATCACGAAGTCTACTGGAAAATCTCCGCCACCTGGCAAAGGGGGCGGCGTCAGCGGTATCACGCGGACGCCGGCAATCTGCGAAAGCGGTCCCCGTGATTCCATGAGCAGCTGCTGGGTACTCTTCTTTCGTTCACTCCACGGCTTGGTAACCATGCCGCCAAAGCCGCTTGTAGACTGGGTAATCTGGAAGATGCTTTTGGTCTCCGGCATGGAGCGATACACATCGTGGATCTGCTGCGTGTACAGCTTCGTCTGGTCAAGGGTTGAATTCGGAGAGGCCTGGACAATGCCGAACACCACTCCCTGATCTTCGGGCGGAGCCAGCTCTTTCATCGAGAACAGATAGAAAGGCACTGCGAGCAGCGTCACGATCGCCCACAGCGTGAGCACAACTGGCCGGTAATGAAGCGTCCCGCCAAGCGTGCGCATGTAAGCGGCGCGCACGGATTCGAATCGGCGATTGATCCATCCGGCAAACCCGCTCTCGCTTTGTCCGGCACGCAGCAGTTTGGATGCCATCATCGGCGAGAGCGTCAGTGCCACTACGCCCGATACGATGACGGCGCCGGCAAGCGTGAACGCGAATTCGCGGAACAGTGCGCCTGTCAGACCTCCCTGAATGCCTACAGGCGCATAAACCGCTGCCAACGTGATCGTGATGGAGATGACAGGTCCCACCAGTTCGCGCGCAGCGTCGATAGCGGCTCGATAAGGCGTCTTGCCGCTCTGCAAGTGCCTTTCCACGTTCTCCACCATAACGATGGCATCGTCCACGACCAGGCCTACGGAGAGCACGATCGCCAGCAGCGTCAGGAGGTTGATGGTGAAGCCGCCAATCAGCATAAGAAAGACGGCGCCGATGAGTGAAATAGGAATCGCGACCACCGGGATCAAGACCGAGCGAAACGACCCGAGAAACAGGAAAATGACAACAACCACGATCAGGAGCGTCTCGGACAGGGTATGCAGAACTTCGTTGATCGCATCTTGAATGTATTCCGTGGAATCGTAGGGAACGCCGAGCTTCATTCCGGCGGGCAGCTGCGACTGGATCTGCGGCAGCGCCTCGCGTACGTGCTTGATCACCTCGAGCGAGTTGGCTGTCGGAAGTACCCAGATACCCATGAAGGTCGCCTGCTCTCCGTTGAAGCGAACATCAGCCTCGTAGTTTTCGGCGCCAAGGGCGACATCAGCGATTTCCCCCAGGCGGACGACCGTACCGTTCTGCTCCTTTACCACCATCTGGCGAAATTCATCCGCGGTGCGCAGGTCGGTATTCGCGACCAGGTTGACGGAGACCATGGAGCCCTTAGTGCGGCCCAAAGCAGAAAGGTAGTTGTTGCGCGCCAGGGCATCCTGTACTGCCGAGGGCGCGATACCGAGGGCAGCCATCTTGTCCGGTTTGAGCCAGATCCGCATGGCAAAGGTGCGGTCGCCCAGGATTTCCGCCCGTTGCACGCCGCTGATCGCGCTGAGCTTGGGTTGCACGACGCGGCTTAGGTAGTCGGTGATCTGATTCTGGTCGAGATCGGCTGAAGAGAAGCCAAGGTAGATGGCGGCGAATTGCGTGTCCGCGGTTTCCAGTTCAATCACTGGGGCTTCCGCTTCAGGCGGTAGATCGTTTCGCACCTGCGCCACTTTTGCCTGTATCTGTGTCAGTGCGGCGTTGGTGTCATAGTTGAGCTTCAGATGCACAGTGATTGTGCTGAGACCCTGAGCGCTGGACGATTCCATGTAGTCGATCCCGTCCGCGCTGGCAATGACGCGCTCCAGCGGCGTCGTGATAAAACCACGCACCAGGTCTGCGTTGGCCCCTACGTAAGTGGTCGTTACCTTTACCACCGCGATGTCGCTGCGTGGATACTGGCGTACGCTGAGCGAGCGGATAGATTGCAAGCCGGCGATGAGGATCACCAGGCTGACAACGATTGCGAGCACGGGCCGCTTTACGAAAATGTCGGTAATCTTCATGACGGTACTCAGTTGTCCTCTGGCTTCGGGGCCGGATTATTCTCAGGTTGCACTTTGTTGTTAATCTGAACTGCGGCACCATTGCGCAACTTGAACCCCGCCGATGACACTACTTCGTCGCCCGCGTTGATTCCTGAAACGACTGCCACCTGGTCGCCCCTTGAGCCTTGCACCTTCACAAACTGCTCACGCACGCCGCGATAAGTATGGCCGGTTTGATCTTGCATATCTGCAACCACGAACACCGAATCGCCGTAAGGCGCGTAACTGATCGCAGACGCGGGGAGCGTGATCATCGGACGCGCGGCCCCGGTCGAAAGATCTGCCTTGACAAACATTCCTGGCCGCAACTTCCCTTCCCTGTTGGCGACCGTGGCTTGCACCTGCACGTTGCGGGTCCGCTCATCCAAAACGGAGTCGATGGCCGTTACTCGTCCTTCGAAGGTACGGCCGGGCAGATCATCGGCGGTGATGCGCACGATACTGCCGTTACGCACCTGCCTGGCGGCATCCTGGGGTACGCCGAAGTTGATGTAGATCGGCTGCAGCGACTGCAATGGAACTATCGCGTTCCCTGCCGAGAGATACTGACCCAGGTTCACCTGCCTGATACCGAGTGTGCCGGAGAACGGCGCCCGGATGGTTTTGCGGGCGATCGTTGCCTGGATCTCTTTCACGCGCGCCTCCGTCGAGCGCTGTTCAGCCTCAGCTTTGTCATAGTCGGCTTGCGGGATGACGCCGTCTTTCACCAACCCCTGCAGGCGGGCGAAGTTGACCCGCGCCAGGTCGCGTTGCGCCTCTGCGGCAGCCAACTGCGCGCGCTCCTGTCTGGTGTCCAGCTCGACAAGGACTTCACCTTCGCGCACCGATTGACCAGAATCAAAGGTAATGCGATCGACGATGCCGGGCAGATCGGCGCTTACTGTTACGCCCTGAACGGCCGCCACAGTTCCGATTTCGTTCAGGGTCGCCGGCCAATTTTCCTGACTAGCTCTGACCGTGGTGACCGCCGCCGGAGGAGGCTGGAACTTCTTGAAATTCTCCGTGGCCTTCTCGATTTGCTTGAATTTCACAAAACCCAGGCTGCCAATAAGGACGAAGACTACAGCCAACATCAAAGTCATGTTCTTCAGCATGATTCCCTCTCAACGTATGAACGACGTATTAACATCACGATCTCGACCAAGTGGGAGCGCGAAAATTTAGCTGCGCTGCTTTCTCAAAGTTGATGAAGTGCGAGGCTGGCGGAATGTCCTGGTTGTTACTGGCAGCTTGTAAGGCGCGCACCCGCGCCTGCTCCACTTCACGCGGGCTGGCGCCCAGGAGCGCCGCACATTCGCGTACGGCGTAACCTTCCAGCACAGAGATCACGAACACAAACCGCTGGATGCGATCCAGCCGAAAAAGCCAGCGTGCCGATGAATTCAGCTCCAAAGCAACAGCTTCCACGCCGGTCTCCAGCCCGCCATTCATCGGGAACCGAACCGGGTCAAGCAGACGGATCGCGCTTTTGATGACAGCGCGTCTGCTCCACGAGCGGGCCCACTCCGCGAAGACGGCGGTTCCCGTCCGGCAGTCGTTCAGAGCAGCCTCGAAGCACTGCTGCGCCAGGTCATGGCTGGCCGTGAGACACAGCGCCAGCGTGTAGAGACTATCCATGTCTTGCCGGAAGATGGCACAAAAGGCTTCGATTGAAGCGTATCCGCGAGAGCGCTGAATGGGCGCAGCACCAAGACTGTAAGTCGTGCTTTTCATGATTGTCTCCGATCCTTTCTTGCGTGCTCCCCACGCCTGCGTTCGAGTTGCTTCACAACGTGTCTTGTCAGGACGCCACGGCAACAGTTGAACGTCGCACCTTCACGCATCATCTCCAGGAGAAGGTTTTCGCCGTGCTGGCTGATCACGGTAACGTCCTTGAGATCGATCCTTACCTTGCCTTGCTCCACCATGCGCTGGGCCTCAGTCCAGCTCTTTTCGAGCTCGCCGACCCAGGGATCTATCAACTTGCCTTCAACGACCAGAGTCCGCTGGTCTCCGTAATCTTTTGTCGTTATCTTCAACATGTCTTTACATGGAGCAGATACAGCAAGGCCCGTGCCAAATGCAGAATTTGAATGACATCACGGGAAGCCGTTGAAAGAGAAGGAACTTGAGAAAAGGCGGACTGAGAAGCCCGAGGAAAAGTGTCGAGAAGAGTCGTCGATGACGTCGACAGGTGTCGAAGGTTTACGACACCTGTCGAGCGGAGATGCTGATGCCGAGTTTTTTCATTCGAGAGATCAGGGTTGTGCGTTTGAGCCCAAGCCGCGCCGCTGCGCCGTTCGGTCCGCCTACCTGTCCATTGGACTCATTCAGGACGCGAACAATCTGATCGCGCTCGCTGGATCGGACGATCTTCGGCGCCGCCGACTTAGCGTCGCCGTTCTTCAGCTCGTCCAATGGGAACTGCAGCGTGGCTCCGCGCGTCAGAATCACGGCGCGCTCTACGAAGTTTTCCAGCTCACGGATGTTGCCTGGCCAATGCCATCCCATGATCTTGTTGAGCGCAGCCGAAGGTATGGAGTCGATCTGCTTTTCCATCCGCCGGGCATATTTCTGGGTGAAGTAACGGACCAGCAATGGAATGTCTTCAGGGCGTTCCCGCAACGGCGGAATGTGGATGGGAAAAACGTTAAGCCTATAATAAAGGTCATTGCGGAAGTGGCGATCTGCCACCATCTTCTCCAGATCGCGGTTGGTCGCAGCCACCAGCCTCACATCCACACGCTTGGTTTGAGTGCTGCCCAGGCGCTCGAATTCCCGTTCCTGAAGTGCGCGCAGAAGTTTCGGCTGGATCTCAAGCGGAATATCGCCGATTTCGTCCAGGAACAGGCTGCCGCGATCCGCCAGTTCCAGGCGGCCGAGTTTCTGGGAGATCGCACCCGTAAATGCGCCTTTTTCATGACCAAACAATTCACTTTCAAGCAAGCCCGTGGGTATCGCGGCGCAGTTCAGCTTCACAAAGGTGCGGTCCTTACGGCGGCTGTTCTCGTGAATGGCACGCGCAATCAGCTCTTTGCCTGTCCCGGTTTCCCCAAGCAAGAGCACGGTAGAGTCGCTGCCAGCCACGGTTTCAACCATCCGCAGGACGTGTCGCAGCGCCGAACTCTGGCCTACGATACCTTCATAATCGAGTTCGCCACGGATTTCGTCTTCCAGATACAGCTTTTCCTGTGCGAGTTTCTCCTTAAGTTCTGCGATTTCCTGATACGCCAGTGCGTTCTCCACTGCGATCGCCACCTGCCGCGCGACCTGGGTCAAAAAATCGATTTCATCAGAGCTGAAAGGAACCGGCGCAAAGCGTGACAGAGCCATCACTCCGAGCGTTCGATCACGACTCGTGAGCGGCAAGAAGCACCCTGACTTCAACCCTTCGCGTATCGCCTGATTGGTGCAAGCCTCCGGACAATCCCTTTGTATTTGCGGCTGGCCGCGCAATTCGACTTTCCCGCTCCGAAATGCCTCGCCCAGAGGCGAGCCCTCGATAGGGATGCGAGTATCTTCGGTCAGCAATCCTTTGCTCGCCGGGAAATCAAGCGCGTAAAACCGGAAGTGACTTTTTTCGGGATCGGGGAGCGCCACACCCGCAGCATCGCATTTCATTACGCGACGAACGTGCGCAGCGACTTCGCGCAACAGGTCACGAAGCTCCAGATTCGAGACCACCCGGTTCGTGAGCTCCAGCACAAGCTCCAAGCGCTCATTTTTGCGTTCAAGTTCGGACCGGGCGTTCTGAGAGGCCTCTATATTCAATGCGCTATCGATCGCCAAAGCCAGATGGTCAGCCACAACGGAGAGGAACTCAACTTCCTCGGCAGAGTACGCGCCAGGCTGGGATGTGCCCGTGGCAAAAACTCCGATCCGGCGATGCACCGTGCTTAGGGGCAGTACACAAGTTGAGCGGACACCAAAATTGCGAAAAAACTCCCGCAGGCGCGGATAACGGGTCTCATAATCCCAGTCATCGATGATTACCGGCTTCTGGTTTTCGTAGACCCATGCAGTGGGGGTTTCATCAGCCTCAAATTGCACCGTGACCTCATGGTTTCGGCCTGGTGCATCCAACATGCGCCACTCAACAACGTGTGTCGCGCTATTGATAATATTAACGATGACGTAGTCAAACGATATGAATCGACGCAACTCGCTTGCAAAACGCTCCCGAAACGTAGCAATGTCACGATAGCCGGCGATTGCCGTTATTGCCCGAAGCAGATCCTCATAGCGGTGGATCGACTTCTGACCAGAAGATAAGAGGACGGGTTGCACATTGGTCGCCATGACAGGTGCCGTAAATCTCCTCCGGGGGTTTAGACCTTGGTTTTGTCTGATTTACACAAATGACGGAAGGATTCAGACAAAATTCCGTTCCGTGTGGATTTCCTGGCTGGCCGGCCGACATCATGCAGCCATCGAGCCCTTTGATCCCCACAGATCCGAATCTTCGGGTCGCCTGATCAGCTTCCCGGGTGGTACTCCCGTTCGGTGTGTCCTTTGAGTTGTTCGCGGTAGAAGTAAACCTCGCGCAGTTCGCCCTTGCTGTATCGTACGGCCTCGTCATCGAAATGACGGTTCTTTGGATGGCCGCTTTCACCTCCGGCGGTCACGGCTTTTGCGCGGACGCGATCACCGAACTCGACCACCGCGACAAAGCTGTTCCCGCTGGTGCCGTACCACTTCTTTGTATTGGGATATGCTTTGGCCCCAAATGACGCCAGCGATCCCCAGATTCCCGAGGTGAAACCGACGGGAATGCTCGGGTCCGCATCATTGAACGTCGGGTCGATATTGTCGTTCACGCGCTGGAAACGGTTGATGTCTCCCCATGCGGTCTTCCATGTACCGAATGAGGCCTGGATTTTGTCGGAAGCCGCAGCAAGAGCCTCCAGCAGCATTTCCGGCGACGCCTTGCCGGCAACATAATCTTCTATGGACACGCCAGCCTTCTTGGCGCCAGGGCGTACACGATGCTGGATCTCCTCAGCCCAGAATATGGCCAGAGAAGTCGGGACGGAGCTGATGGACCAGCGGTGGTCCCACGTACGAAGCGCTGCGATCTGCTCGGCTAGTCTTTGTTTGAACGGGCTTGAAGACGGTGCATCGTCCCAGGCTTTGAGCAAGGCGGGCAGCGGCTTATCAAACCATGTGAGATAGCTGTCATAGGCCGCAGCCATGAGAGAGTCCAACGTGAAATCTTTCTTGCTTTCCAGGACCCTGATCGCGTGCAAGCCGCGGGCTGTCTCGCCTCCCATCTCTACGTAGGCCGGATAATCTTCCTTTTTCGGGCTGCTCGGCCCCGCAGAAGACCATGGCCAGTTATTGGAGTTGTACAGCCAGCCGCTCTTTGGATTTAGCAGATGCGGCGTTTCGTCAATCGAAAGAAGTCCCTGCCAATCCGTCTCTAGATTGCTGCCGTCCACTGGCTTGGTGAAATCGAATTTGGTGTCGCGTTTGGGGATAAAGTTTCCATGGAAGTAGGCGATATCGCCGTCTGTATCGGCAAAGATGGTGTTGTTTGAGGAGTTGGCCTTGAGTTCCATCGTTTTCCGGTATGACTTGTAGTCCGTGGCTTTGGTGCGCAGGAATGATTCGCTCAATGCCTCAATCGGCTTCTGCATCAGCCGGATGCTTACCCACTTGCCGTGCTCTTCGCGAATCACGGGCCCATGTTGGGTAAAGTAGGCGGTGATTGCCTTTTGAGCCATCCCATGGTCGGTCTTGTAGGGGATGGTGATGTTCCGCACGATCACAGGCCGTTCTTCATTGCCGTACTTGTAGTAATAACGATTGTCTTTTTTGGTGACGGTTTCCAGATACTCGTCCACTGCGTCCACGCCGCTGGATGTGTGCATCCAGCCAACGTGGGGATTAAATCCCTGGTAAATGAAAAACTGTCCCCAGGTTGACGCACCGTAGGCGTCCAGGCCTTCCTCGCTCACCATTTGCAACTCGGAACGGAAGAAAAACGACGTATGCGGATTGATGAGCAACAGCGCGTGGTGACCGGCCGTGTTTACGGGCGCTATAGCCATGCCATTCGAGCCGGTGGGCTCAACGATTTCGTCATCGATCGTGGGCATAGACACGCGGGCAGATTGGTGTGCGGGACCGTTGCCGTAAAAGGCTTCGAGTTGCGTGAGATTCACACGCTCGATGTCTCCGCCGATGCTCCCTTCCGTGAAAGAAAGCGCCATCCACGGCTCGAATCGGGTGATGACTCGCGGCTTCACTTCAGGATGCGTATACAGGTAGTAGTTGAGACCGTCGGCAAAAGCGTTCATCAGCTTTTGCAGCCACTCCGGACTTTTCGTGTATTGCTTCTTCAAAATCTCAGGATCAATGAACAGCTTCATCCGCAAGTCCTGGTAGATTTTGGACTCGCCCTCTGCTTCAGCCAGCCGCCCCATGGCGTTGATATAGTTCGTCTCAACGCGATTGAAGTCGTCCTCAGCTTGCGCATACTCTGCGCCGAAGACAGCATCGGCGTCGGTCTTGCCGTAAACATGCGCTATGCCCCAGTCGTCACGAATGATTGTGACGTTTGCGGCCTGCTGCTTCCAGCGCGCGATCTCCTTTTCCTGAGGCTCTGAAGCAAAAGAGCTGCGGGAAGCCGCCAGAATAATAATGAGCGTCAGGATGAGGGCAGAGCTTGGCCGCAAGAGGGCCTTCTCTTTCATGAGCAACTTCCTTCGTTGGGAAAGGGTATGAGAGGAATGGATTTGCACGCGACATCTTACCAAATCGCGGCTTGGCAGCTCTCATTGCACAAATGTGCCGAAAAACGCGTACCTGTCGGACGCCTTTCCCGAATCTCTGGTTATGGCACACGAGTACTTCCGCCATAATCATCCGCTTCTCGTATGAGATGAGATCAGCTACGCGACTCATCAGCTGCGGTGGTTCTTAAGCCTTTCTGATTAACGATTCTAATCAGCCATTAACCTGCTCCTAATACGTCGTAGTCAGAGTGAATCGCGCTACGACGCGGTGCTTCCGGCCCATTCAGATAATGGTGACGCTTTCGGTTACCTCCTTCCGGCTGTGTGGTGTTTCCTGCCTTCTTTGTACTCCTGAAAAATCTCGAGAACCGTAAAGAGGGCGTTAATGCACAGCAATACCTTGCGAACACGTTGCTACCGGAGCGCGGTGCTCCTGGCAATGCTTGCGATCGTCTCGCTCGCCGCGCAGGCGCAACGAACGATTAATGATGCGGACCGGGTCACGTTACACGGCAATACCCATCCCCTGGCACGCGCGGAATTCGATCGCGGCTCTGCGAATGCGGCCACGGCAATGAACAACATGGTCCTGTCACTTGCGGTGCGCCAAGATGCCCAGGCGCAGTTGCAGCAGCTTCTGGCCGACCAGCAGAATCCCAGCTCTCCCAACTTCCACAAATGGCTCACGCCGCTTGAATTCGGCATGCGATTTGGTCCCACAGACCAGGACATCGCCGACGCAACCAGCTGGTTGAAGTCTCAGGGCTTCCGCATTGAAGAAGTTGCGAATGGAAGAATGTGGATCAATTTCAGCGGCGACGTGCAAAAAGTACAGCGCGCTTTCCAGACGCAGATTCACCAATTCAGCGTGGATGGCGAAATGCACCACGCCAACACAACGGACCCAACCATCCCGCGCGCTCTTAGCGGACTGGTTAACGGAGTGGTCTCGCTGAATGACTTCCCCAAGAAGCCCAACAGCACGGGGACGCAGCTTCCACCTGACTTTACTGCCGGCAATGGCGCGCACTTTATCTCTCCGGCTGATTTCGCTCTCATTTACAACGTAAATCCACTCTACAACGGCGCTCCGGCGATTGACGGAACCGGGCAGACGATCGCGATCGTGGGCCGCTCGGACATTAACCTCGCCGACGTCCAGTTCTTCCGCAGCTTCTTCGGCCTGCCGTCAAACGATCCGGTCTTTATCAACAACGGTCCGGATCCCGGTAACCTGGGTGGCGGAGAAGAAACAGAAGCCGACCTGGATGTGGAGTGGACAGGCGCGGTGGCCAGGAACGCGACTATAAAGCTCGTGATCTCGCAGTCCACGCTCACAACGGACGGCGTGGATCTTTCCGCACAGTACATTGTTGACAATAACGTAGCGCCCATTATGACCACGAGCTTTGGCCTGTGCGAAGCTTTTCTCGGCACAACGGGTAATGGCTTCTGGAATAACCTGTGGGCACAGGCGGCTGCCGAAGGCATCACGTCTTTCGTAGCGGCGGGAGATAGCGGAGCCGCGGGTTGCGACCCAACAAGCTCGACGCTTGGCTCGTTACAGGCAGTGAACGGCCTCAGCTCGACGCCCAACAACATTTCCGTGGGCGGCACTTTGTTCAACGAAGGCACAGGCACATTCTGGTCAACGACCAACAACCCGGCTGATCAATCGTCGGTATTGAGCTATATCCCGGAAGTTGCGTGGAATGAAAGCGGCGCAACTGCTGGTGGGAGCAACTTGCGATCCACAGGTGGCGGTCCCAGCAGTATCTATCCCAAGCCTGCATATCAAGCAGGCCCGGGAGTACCGGCGGACGGGCTGCGCGATATTCCTGACGTCGCGTTGACATCCGGCGGCCACGATGGCTACCTGATCATTCAGGGACACACCGCGTCAGCTTCGGGGCTCGGAGTGGTAGGGGGCACCTCCGCGGCTTCGCCCTCCTTCGCGGGTCTCATGGCCCTCGTCGTTCAACAAACGGGCTCTCTGCAAGGCAATGCAAACCCGGTGTTCTATCAGTTGGGACAAAACCAGGCTGCGGGCGGGGCCGTGGTGTATCACGACATCACCAGCGGAAATAACAGCGTGCCCGGCGTTACCGGGTTCAGCGCGGGCGCAGGTTACGATATGACCACCGGCTGGGGCTCGGTGGATGCCAACGCTCTTGTAACCTCGTGGGCTGCAAGTTCCATACCTGACTTTGGTGTGGTCGCAAGTCCAGCATCCCAGACGGTTAACCAGGGCAGCACAACCACCTATGCGGTCACGGTTACTGCGATCGCGGGTTACAGCAATGTTGTGAGTTTGAGTGTGAGCGGCCTTCCGGCCGGCGCCACTCCGACTTTCACTCCTGCGTCGGTCAGTGGCTCTGGCACTTCGTCGCTGGCCATCAGCACGGCGAGCACAACGCCCGCGGGCAGTTATGCCCTGACCATCACAGGAACCGATGGCGTGTTGACTCACACTGCGTCAGTCACCCTCGTCGTCAATCCGGTTGATTTCAGCCTTAGCGCTACACCGGCACAGCAATCGATTCCGATCGGCGGCACAGCCAACTACACGGCAACCGTGAGCGCGATCAACGGATACGCGGGCACGGTAAGCTTCAGCGTAAGCGGCTTGCCTGCCGGCGCCACGCCCGCCTTCAGCCCTGCTTCAGTGACCGGCTCAGGAAGCTCAAGCCTGAGCATTACCACAACCGTTGGCACAACTCCTGCGGGAACTTATGCTTTAACGATCACGGGTAGTGACGGTGTGCTGACACACAACGCTTCCGTGACCCTGGTTGCAAACGCAGCTGATTTCAGCCTTACGGCCACACCCATTACTCAAACGGTGTTGAATGGCGCAACGGCGAGTTACACGGCGACGGTGGCCGCTCTGAACGGATACGCGGGCACGGTCAGCTTTAGCGTAAGCGGCCTGCCCGCCGGCGCCACTCCTACCTTTACTCCTGCTTCGGTGATTGGCTCGGGCAGTTCAAGTCTGAGCATCACCACAACGGCAGGAACCACTCCTAATGGCAGCTTCCCGCTTACGATTACCGCGACCGACGGAGTCCTCACCCATTCTGCGAATGTTACGTTGACCGTGGACAATTTCTTCATCTCGGCTGCGCCGGCTTCGCAGACGATCATCCAGGGCCAGCCGACCAGCTATTCGGTTTCCCTCACTACCGCAGCGGGGTATGCCGGAACCGTAACGTTTAGCGTCGCGGGGCTGCCTGCAAGCGCACTTGGTACGTTCAGTCCTGCCAGCCTGACTGGGTCTGGAACGTCGACCTTCAACATAACCACCTCGCTCAGCACTCCTGTGGGAACATATCCGTTAACGATTTCCGCCAGTGATGGAGTCAGTACGCAAACAGCTTCGGTCACGCTTGTGGTCAACTCCGCGGCCGATTTCAGCCTGACGATCTCACCTTCGTCACAGTCTGTGATTGCAGGCCAGAACATTGGCTATGGAGTCACTGTGAATGGTGTGAACGGATTCACCGCTCCAGTCAGCCTGAGTATCAGCGGGCTGCCGGCTGGAGCCACTGCTACTTTCAACCCGTCTACTGTTAGCGGATCAGGACTCAGTTCGCTTTCAATCGTGACCGCAGCCAACACGCCGGGAGGCAGTTACACGTTGACTGTAACGGGAACGAGCGGAGCCTTGGTGCACAATGCCACTACGACGCTGATTGTGCTGGCGCCTGATTTCTCGTTGTCGGCATCGCCAACGTCGCAGGAAATCATCGTTGGCCAGAACACCAGCTTCGCCATCACGCAAACGGCCCTGAACAATTATCAAGGCACGGTGAGTTTCACGGTGTCGGGTCTGCCGAGCGGCGCAACCCCGACCTTCAGCCCGGCTTCGCTGACCGCCTCAGGAAGCACGACGCTCTCGATTACAACGAGCGCGAGCACGCCTCCGGGAACGTATCCGTTGACGATAACAGGGACGGATGCGCTTACGTCACATTCGATCTCGGTGACTCTTGTGGTGGATGCAGTTCCGACAGCCGATTTCATCATCTCGGCGCCGGCCGCGATCACAGTGAAGCGCAACTCCAGCGGTTCTGAGACCGTTACGGTTACAGGGATCAGTGGATTCACCGGAACCGTGAACCTGACGATCTCGGGCGTGCCGTCATTGGTTACTGCCACTCTGGCTCCGACTTCGGTGACGGGCAGCGGCAGCTCAACGTTAACTTTCGTGGTGGATCATCGTGCCCAGCAGGGCGTCTATCACATGACCGTCACCGGAACGAGCGGACCTCTGGTCCACTCAACGCCTGTGACTTTAACCGTCAACTAAGTCCAAGAAGCTATGGGCCGCTTGCAGCGAACTGTTCCAGCGGCCCATAGATTTGGCCTTAAGTTACAGAGTGCCCGGCTACTCTTAGTTATTTAAGATTATATAGACATCGATTATTTGTGGTTTTATGAACGTTAATCTATACGGACCTAGATTCTTAAAGACTTTAATCTGACCTCAATACGCTTCTAATTGGCTCAAGTTTTAATCTTAGAACTATTTGGCGGAAATCCGCCAAGAATGCGGCGTGGCTTGTCCTTCCGGATGATTCCCTGCCACGCTGCTAAAAAAGAGCCCTCGACGTGCTGCGCAGGCCATGGATGCAGCATGCCCAGGCTACGGATGATGCCTTATCCCACTTTTGAATAGCTCCTGGAGCTGACGCCCGGGAGGGGAAAGGTACTTTATGACATCCTCCGCACGGACAGCAGCCGCGAATGGCGGCCTCTTCTGTGGATTACTTTCTGGTCGCGCTTTTTTCGTCATGCTGGCGCTACTTGCGCTCACGCTGCCGGCTGCCGCCCAGACCGCCGTCAATCCCCCTACAAACACGATTTTGTTTTCCGGACAGGACGCGAACAGCATCAACACCGGTCCTCTGGGCGGCATCGTTCTCCAGGGCTCGGCAATCAGCGTGTTCACCGGATTGCCGGTGCGTCACCTTTGGGTCGCTGACACATTCTCCAGTATCTGCCGCATGGATCCTGAACTCGGTGCGCCTGGGCCCTATGACATCAACCGTTCCACCTGCGCATTCTCAGTCCTGCGCGGTGGTGGGGCCATTCCTCTGGGCGGACAGATGGCCTACGATCCCGGGCGCAACTGGCTCTATTACACAGATAACAATACCGCCAGCATGGGAGTCGTGCGCGTGAAGTGGGACCCGACGGCTGATAGCGGTCATGGTCTGCTTGACTTCAGCAATGGCTTTACGCTCGCGGGTGGTTTCTTCGCACGGAAAGGGCCCTTCATCGGTGGCACCGGATGTCCCTATCCGGGACCGGCGGCACGCCGGGCGCTCCCCAATGGCGCCGTTCTAGATCCGCTCGGTAACCTCTGGGTCGGCTTTGCTGATGGTGGTGAAATCCTCCGCATCAACAGCCCGGGTACTGCGGCCGAATTTGGATTCGGTTCCTGCGACCAGTTCGTTCAGCTCGTTGCTACTTCTCCGGACGGAGCCATCACCAACGGTCTGGCGTTTATCGGTCACGATCTCTGGTCCGGCGACGGCACTTCGCCGTTTGTGATCCACAACGCGGACACTACCTGTCTGGTTCCGCCAAATGCAGCTTGTACCACTGCCAACGGAACAGTTGTACCGACACTAGCTGCCGTGGGCGCAACCAACGCGCTTGAGAGTGACCAGAAATATCCCGCGACCAACGGCAACAATCTTTATTTCGGCGCTGGAGCCCAGATTGCCTGGGTAGGCAACGCATCCGCTCCAACCGCGGCACAGACTCTTGATGTCACCTACCTGAACACCGGCGCTTTGGTCGTCAATCCTCCGCTGGCCGCAATCAGCGCGATGGGCGTTGACACCACAGATCCGGCGAACCAGGTGGTGTACTCGGCGGAAGATCCGATTATCCTCATCAATCCGCTAGCGATCGGTAACGCCCGCTGGTGGCAGACAACACAGCCTCCGGCTGCTCCGGCGGCTCCCGGAGTTCCGTTGAACGTGGTTGCCGTGGCCGGCAACGCGCAAATCAGCCTGAGCTGGAGTCCTGATCAGGTGGCTCAACAGGTTACCAGCTACACGGTCCGCAACAGCTTCATCTCTTCGGGCGCCCCGATTGCGGACATCACCGTGAATCCTGGCCCCGGCGGCGTTTTCCCGCCGACCTCAATCGTGATCCCCGCGACGAATGGCGTTTCCTACGCATTTGAAGTTGCTGCTTCCAACGCAAACGGAACCAGCGCCTTCTCAGCGCAGAGCAATATCGTTACGCCGCCGGGACTTTCCGTCCCGAGCACTCCAGGACCCGTGACAGCGCAGGCTGGCGACACCCAGGCTCTCGTTACCTGGACCGTTTCTTCGAGCGCTCCCGGTACACCGATCACCAGCTATACGGTTACCAGCAATCCTGGCGGACTCACGGTTACGGTTCCGCCTCCGGCGTTCGGCTCCAACACGCAGAGTGTGGTGTTTGGTGGGCTGACGAACGGCACTGCCTATACCTTCACAGTCCACGCGACGAACATCGCAGGCGATAGCGCTGAATCGGCTCCTTCGAACTCAGTGACACCGTCGGCCGCATTTCTGCCAACCGTATCAGCAACTATCAGCAAACCGCTGGATCCGACCTCGACTCCGGCTCAGCTCACCTTCACGATCACGGTTACAAACACCTCAAAGTTCCCGGCGACCAACATCAACGTTACCGATACGTTGAACACGATTCCGGCCAACATCTCGCTGATTACGCGCGATGCCACCGGGTTGGTCACCGTATCCACTACGACCACTACCCAGTTTGCTCCGAACATGACCGTAGTTGTGGCCGGGGTGACCGATCCCTCGTTTAACGGAACATTCACGATCGTGAATACTCCTACGACGAGTACCTTCACGTTCCAGCAGCCCGCGGCGCTTGGCGTGGCTTCCAGCAGTCTCGGAACCGCAACGCTCCAGCCACTGGCGAACGTCATCTCTATCCAGACTGGCCAGGGTACCTGCACAGCGGCTGGGCCGGGCGTAGTGACGTTCTCCTGCAACATCGGTGAATTGGATCCGGGCGCGGTCGTCCGCATCCCGTTCATCGTCCAGATGCAGAACCAGAGCATCACGAACTCGGTAGTGGTGAGCGGCACCGATTTCGCCGGTACATCATTAGCGCCGAGCTCAACCAGCGTCACAACCAATGCGCCGACGTTCGCGAGCACCACTACGACCACTGATCTTCAGGTCTCTGGTTCGGCGGCCAACGGCGGGCCGACGGTGACCGGGACACTGCCAACGGGAGCACCGGATAGCTACAGGTGGCAGATCCGCAATGCAACTGCGATCCCTGCCAACAACGTAGTCTTCACCCAGACGATGCCGGCATCGCTGGTGTTCCAGTCCGTCACCACTGATCTTCCGGCGGATCTCGGCCTGTGCAGTGGCCCGGCTCCGGGAACTGCTGGTGGAACGGTAACTTGCAACTCCGCAAACCTGGGCGGCTCCAGAAAGAACGGAGCCAAACCGGTGCAGCAGTTCAACGTGACCGTGAACGTGAACGTGGTGCAGACTGGCTCGATTCCCTCGACGGGTACTGTCACCTTCACCGGAACGGACAGCAACCCTAAGAACAACTCGGTCATAGTGACCATCAACGCCAAGTAGCCTTCGGCCAACGAAATAGAAGCGGGTCCGAAAATTTCGGGCCCGCTTTTTTCAGGGCTGTGGTATTTTGTTTTTCGGTCAGCTGCTATATTTCTTTTCGGCCCAGACACTCTTATTAGACAAGGATGTGTCGTACTGCGACAGGCTTTTCAATGCACCATCATTGTTACTGGATAATGCGTAGCCGGGCGGTGCAAAGAAAGGCAACCAGTTCTTCGTAGTTAATGTTGGCCAGATCGCTCAGGTACCAACACTGCTAAATCCAGGGCATCGCGTCTCGGATGCTTTGGAAGCCCTATCAGTAGTTGCAAAGTTCTCTTCCGGACGCAACTCAGAACATCGCCCCAAAGTTGGCGGGTCGCTGCTTCCCAACACAAGATTCCGGAGCTTTTAGCTCACGGAACGGGAAGGCACAAACAGCTTTGAACTCCATCATTTTGCCCTTTGCTGGAGTATGCACGTTCCAGGCGTGCAAAAGAGCAGCGTTCGTTCTCCTCTGCTCGATGTTGATGATCGGACTCGCAACGAACGGTGCGAGCGCCCAAACCGCTATTACTCCATCCACAACTACTCTTCAGATCGCCGGATCCCCGGATCCGCAAAGCCCGATCACCGCGCCCGATGGCGGCATCATCATGTATGGCAGCGCAATCAGCCCAGCGACGAACCAGCCGGTCCGTCACCTGTGGGTAGCCGACGGGAGCGCCGGCATCTGCCGCATCGACCCGGATCTTGATTCTCCAGGACCTTTCGCCATCAATCCCGAAACCTGCGCATTCCAGGTGAACGGATCAAGGATTACGGGTGCCGGAATGGCCTTTGATCCCACAACTAACCTGCTCTATTTCGCTGACCAGAAGCAGGGGATATTCCAGATCGTTTATGTGGGCGCGGCAGATAATGGAAACGGCCTGCTGGATTACACAACGCTATTTGGAATGGGTGGCAATCCGGCCGGCACCATTTACCCTGGCGGACAAACCGGCTGCCCTCTTCCCGGTACCCCGAACCAGCCAAGTTCCGTGGCTCTGGATCCTCAAGGCAATCTGTGGGTAGGCTCAAAGAGCGCAACGCTTCTGCGCTTCAACAATCCTGATGCAGCAGGGACGAGTTTCGGCAGCTGCGCGACCTTCATCCAGGCAGTCGCAACTACGCCAAACAACAAAGTAGTGACTGGATTGGCGTGGATTGGACACGACCTGTGGGGCGCGAGCTCTGGCTCTCCATTCGTGATTCGCAATGCAGATATCGCCTGTCTGGTTCCACCGAATCCGAGCTGCACCCCCGGCAATGGAACAGTAACATCGATGTTGTCGAGCGTAGGTGGAGCGACAAGCCTCGGCAGCGATCAGGTATATCCGAACATCAACGGCGATAATCTCTATTTCGGCTTGGGCGCGAACATTGCCTGGCTGGCAAATGCAGGTGCGGCAGCAAGTGACCAGGGCTTGACCCTCACTTATGTGGATCCCTCCACAACCCTGGCCAATGTTGGTGCGGTAGTCGTAGATGCTACCGATCCGGCGAACCTGGTGGTTTACGCCGGCGATGATCCCAGCGCGCTGGGCACTGCCGGAGCCGGCCGCTGGATGCAGACCACTCAGTCCGCAACGCCCGGAGCCCCCGGGGCTCCTGTGCATGTTGTGGCCGATGCGGATGACTCACAAGCAACGGTGAGCTGGAGCCCGAGGCAAGCAGCGCAAAAGGTGACCAGCTATACCATCCACAACAATTTTGCGTCCAACGGGTTCACGGTGAACGACATTGTCATTGTTCCGACAGGACCCAATCCACATCCTGCAACTTCAGCCACCGCCACCGGACTGACGAACGGGATCTCCTACCAATTCCAGGTCACCGCCACCAACGCACAGGGTACGGGCCCCGCCAGCGCAAGCAATTTCGTAACGCCGCCCGGGCTGGAAGCACCTGGCACACCGGGTGGAGCGCAGGCTATTCCCGGAGACGCGCAAGCGTATGTCAGCTGGTTCCCACCGATAAACGCTGCTGTAGTCCCGATCACAAGCTATACCGTCACAGCACTGCAGAACGGTGCTTCGACGGGGCTGACTGGCACAGCAATCCCACCGGCAACCAACGCGGTTGTTTCCGGCCTGACGAATGGCAAACCGTACACGTTTGTGGTGCACGCCAACAATGATGTTGGAAAGAGCACTGATTCGAGCCAATCCAACGCAGTTACTCCTCTGGCCAGCATCCTGCCGATCATGAAAGTGGAGGTGAATGGTCCAGGATCTGTCACAAGCGTTCCTGCACAGGTCACGTATCAGGTGGTGGTCACAAACACTTCCCTTTTCCCGGTAACGAACATTCTGGTGAATGATGTGCTCAGCACCACCGACACTGCGTACATCATTTCCGGACAACCGAGCCAGGGGTTCTGTACGCCGGGCGGGAACGACGTGACGAATATCGTTTGCTCGCTCGGCACTATGGCTGGACAGCAAATCGTGACCATCAATGTGACCGCGCAGATGCAGGGAGCACAAATCGCGGACACCGCACGCGTCACGGGGAGCGATGCAAACGGCGATTCCCTTACCTTCAAAGTCGAACACCGGGCCACCGCTCCGCCGAGCAGCGGCTCGCCGATCACCAGCAGCTTGCCCTCTGTTCAGGTTCCAGTGACTGCAACGGCAACCCCTACGTCACTGCATCCTGGCGACTCCGGGCTGCTTATTTTCACCGCGTCCAACACGAGTTCCACACCGGCGAATGACTTCGTTTTCTTCATCACTGTGGATATCGGGCTTACGGTCAACAATGTGAACGTGACCACCACGGGAGGCTCCACGCCGGCGACGTGCAACGAGATCGCTCCCGGGCTGATTGGAACGAACCTTATAACCTGCACAATCCCAACCCTGGGCGGACCAGCCGTGAATGGAGTGGCTCCCGCACAGAAGATCACTGTGCAGCTCACAGTAACGGCTCCAAACCGATCGGGCTTGACGTTCCTTCCCACCGGCTCGGTTGATTTCTTCGGCAACGACTCGGCGCAGGCTACCGCGTTCGTGCAGCTGAAGGTCCACTAAACCGCCGGAAAAGCCGGGGCGCCGGGAATGGCGCCTCGGTTATTCCTCTGGCCGAAATAGGCAAAGTGATTTCGTTATTCGGCAATTCTTAAGCGGGTTGTAAACATTAAATTGGTTCTAATTCAAGCTCAATATCTCTCTAATTTTCCCGCGCCAAAATTGCGCCAAATGACGCGAAAAGCGGCGAAGACCGCTCTCGCACGGGTTCCCAGCGGCCGATTCCGGCGCGCCCCAATGCCGCACCAGCAGTGAACACTTACAAGCGGATGACCTCGCCTAAGCCATAGAGCATTGAACGCTCATGGAAGCTTTATGCATTAGAGAGGTAGTGAAATGAACCCTCGACTTCTGTCTATCAGAGCACGGGCAATGCGCGCAGTTACCTGTCTGTCGCTTGTCGTTTGCTTTTCTGGCCTCACACTCGCACAAGCTCCGGTTTCCGTGACCATCACGGGACCTTATTCCTTCAAGGACACACCCGTTGATCCGAGCTACAAGATCACTGTCTCGAACATTTCTCTGAACCCGGCCTTCAACGTTTCACTCAGCAACACTCTCAGCCAGAATGACGGTTCGTATCTGGTGGCCGCGCAATCATCGCAGGGATCCTGTGATCTGGGTGGGCTGGGCATCACTGTGCTGAACTGCGCTATCGGCAATCTCGACCCCGGCGCTTCCGTGACGGTGGATGTTGTGTCACGGCTGGTGAGCGGAACGATTACGCTTTCGTCGTCAGCAAGCGGAGTTGATTTCAATGGCTCTTTTTTTGCTGCAGGTCCGGCCCAGCGGACCACGGTGCATGGGAACCCACCGGCCGGCACGCCGGTGGTTTCCATCGCGCTCTCGGCGAATCCGGTTCCCAAGGATGTGGTTGGCGGACGCACCGGAACGCTGAACTGGACGCTGCAGAATTCCACCGGAGTGAGGGCAAACAAGCTGGTGATGGCCATGGTCATCGACAGCCGCCTGCGCATCACCTCGTCAGTTGTCACCGGATCCAACAGCAGCGATCCGGTTTCGTGCAACGCTCCCGTGCCCAGCGATTCCGGGACAACCGTTGTCACCTGCAACATCGAGTACCTGGGTGGATCCACAAGCGGCAGCGGCGGCGTTGCGACAGTGACTCAGCTCCAGGTGACTGTGAACTACACGTCTACTTTTGTCTCCAGCCAAACGACCATGACAACCGCTGGATACTTGAGCTTCGAAGGCAGTGACAGCTCGAATCCAATCGCCATCGGCCAGGTGCGGGTGAAGTAAAATGGCCGAGTCCAAGGGCTCGGCTATTTCACGGTTTATCTGGACGCGAAACTCTACTTCGGTTTCGTGGGTGTCTGCTGTGGCACATTTGCAGGAGCCGGGACCATGCGTACATTCGAGCTGCCGGTAGGGACGGACCCGGGAATTACACGCGGATTCGGCGCGAGTGGAATTTTCGGATTGAAGAAATCCTCGTTGTAATCGGCGCGCACGCCGTCGGTGGCGGCTCTCAACGCCGCATCAATATTCTTTTCCGACATTTCCTTGATGATCTGTGGCTTTGCCTGCTCGAGAGTAAGGGTACTTTTGCTGCGGAGCTTGTAGATCGTAAACCCGGAAAGCTCGAGTTCAACCCGCGTAACTTCGCCCGGCTTCAGCGCTTTCACATCCTGCTGAGCTGCAGTTTGTGCGATCTTGTATGACGATGGCAGCTCGGTTTGCGGCGGCATGGTCTGAATTCCCAGACTCTTGTACGCCTCTTCCTGCAATGCAGTCATGTCTTCCCCGTGGGCTGCGCGCTCACGCATCTCGTCGGCAACTTTGCGCGCGTTCTTCTCAAACTCGCCTGGTTTGCCCGGTGCTCCCCTGGGATTCATCCGCGGAATCAGGATGCGTTCGATCCTCGTCTGATCGAACTTACTGAGATTGTCGTTGTAGTACTTTTCAATTTCCTGCTGCGGGGGATTGCTGTATTTCTCCCGCAAATACCGGCGATACGCCTCCGCGAGCGCACGATTGCGCTCGACCCGCATGATCTCCTGAAAGCGAGGATCCTTATCAACCCCGGCCTCCTCGCCGGCCTCGGCCAGCGCCAGCACATTAATATAGCCAGTCGCCAAGTTCTTTAGCGCTGGAGGCGTGTAGTTTTGATTCGTGACGTTGATGGCCGCGATGAAGCCCTCGAATTGCGATCTCGTCATCGCGGTGGTGCAGTCGGACTTCTTCGCTGGGGTCCCGTTTGGTCCAGCCGGGCAAAGACCGTGAATGGTCAGCACTGTTTCTTCGGCAGCAACCACTCTGGGCGGCTGAGCAGGTACTGGCTGGCCCGGCGAAGCGACCGTCACCGGCGGCTTGGCGTTGTTTGCCTGCGGCTGGGCAAAAACGCAAGGAGTTACGAACAAACAAGTCAGGACAATGATACGCATTTTAAAAAGCGATCCTCGACTGGAAGTGAACCTAAGTTGGTAGAACTCTGGAATGATGGCTCATAGTACCATACGTTTTTCTGAAGCCGACATTCCGAGGGTACTGTTACCCGCTGGATTTCACACGGAGAAGCGGCTAGGGCAAAAACCCGATGCACATCATCACTGCTGCTACGTTCTTATGGTTGTGGCGTACAGCTTCAGTCTGAAGTATTGCATTCGTGACTAGTCTGATCTTTGGAGGCAAAACGAAATAATGAAGGCATCCTGGCGCATCATCCTTCCGGCAGTCCTCATGTTACAAATGGCATCGGCCCAACAACAGACTCGCGTGGTTTATCTGGTCCGCCACGCAGAAGCCAGTTCCACCGCGCCCGACGCAACTCTTACTCCCGTCGGAGAAAAGCGGGCCGACTGTCTGGCAAAGATGATGAAAGAAGCCGGGATCAAGCAAATCTATGTAACTGATGCCAAACGCACACAGCAGACTGCTGCACCCCTTGCCAAAGCGCTGAAGATTACTCCTACCATCGTTCCGGCCAAAGATCCCAATAAGCTCATCCAGGACCTTCTCTATGCCGGCGGAGGAAACATCCTGGTGGTGGGACACAGTGACACCCTGCCGTTTGTACTGGCGCGGCTCAAGGCCGGAACGGTTCCGCCGATCAATGCAAATGAGTACAACCGGATGTTTGTGACCACTGTGATTGAGGGCGGCACAACCCAGGCTTCCACGCTACGATACTGCGACTGCGGCGCCGCTGCTGGCGCTCCACCCACTTCGAGTCCTTCGATTAAGACCGGGAAGAAAGGGCCCTCCACGAAGAAATAGCGAGCCATCACAAAACCCTTGAGACACAGAGGAACAGAGGACGCAGAGGAAAATTGAAAAGACGAGCGCGAGTTGTTTCGTAATTCGTGAATTGCAGTGGACTTTCTCGCCACCAAGCGTTCCAGAGGTGGGGTGAGAAGAGGACCAAGCCGCGGCACTGGCGGCTCATGATCCGGTCAGGTTCGCAAGTGTTGGTTCAGGCACGCTGGCGGCCGGAGCGCCGGGCGCTGCGACTGGACTTTACTGCGGCGCGTTTACGAGCAAGGTTCGCTTTCGTCGGTTTCACAATAGCAACTTTTCGTGCGCGAGCGGGTTGCTGAGCAGCTTCGGCCGCGGGCTTCGCTTCCTCAAGGGCATCCAGCCGGGGCAGCTTCTGTTTCAGCCTGAGTACCGGTTCAAACAGGTCGCCCATCTTCGCTACCCGAGCCAGAGCCTGATCTGAGGTGAAGACGAGCAGTTCCGGATCTTGCTTCTTCAGGCAATTCTCAACTTCTTTCCACGTGACGGGCGTGGAGACGGTGGGACGGTCTTTGGCGCGCAGAGAATAAACGCACACTGTGGTCTTGTAATCGTCGTTCTGGCTCCAATCGACAAATACTTTGTTGACGCGCAGGCTCTTTTTCATGTCGGAGACAACGCGATCGGGATGCCGCGACTCAAGCAACCGCGCGATTGCCCGGGCAAACGGTTTCGTCTGTTCATAAGTCACAGCCGTGTTTAGCGGAACGTAGATCTGAAGCCCCTTGGATCCCGAGGTCTTGGGGAAGGATTCAAGGCCAAACTCAGCAAAGATGTCGCGCACCCAGAGCCCCACCTGGCAGCACTGCACAATGTTGGCCGGTGGGCCGGGATCGAGATCGAACGCGATCACTGTGGGCTGCTGCATCTCCGGCGCTCGCGAGAGCGAGGTATGCAGCTCAAGGTCGGCCAGGTTGGCCAGCCAAACCAGCGTGGGCAGATCGGCCACAACGCAATAGTCCATGAAACGGTTGTTGCCTTCGCTCCAGATTTTTGCGGTTTTCATCCATTTGGGGCGGAATGAAGGGCAATTCTTCTCGTAAAAATGCATGCCAGCCACGCCGTTGGGATAACGCTTGAGTGTAAGCGGCCTGTCGGCAAGGTGAGGCAGCAGCACAGGTGCAATGCGGATGTAGTAGTCAATGACCTGGCCTTTGGTGAACTCTGCTTGCGGATACAGCACCTTATCAAGGTTGGAGACTTTGAGTTCCCGTCCTTCGATCTCAAGAACCGATTCCTGCTTTGCCACGCCGCCTCCCTGGTAATTGGATGCCTGCAGAAGTATCCGATGCTTAACAGGGATGCCGCAAGCTGCAGCATTTTCGCTTGTCTCTCAACAACAGAAAAGCCGGGCGCAGCCATCTAAGCGGTGGTGCCTATTGAACAGGACAAGCCACTACCGGTAAGTTCCTCAAACCCGCCGCAGTTCCCGGCCGAGCAGGAGGGCCTTTTTCGCGAGGTCATCGAGCTCATGGAACGGGAACGTATCCCCGTGGTGATTTCCGGCGCGTTCGCGCTGCACGAACATACGGGAATCTGGCGCGACACCAAAGACCTGGACTTGTTTCTGCCAGCAGAGGAGGTGGGCCGCGCTTTGGCAGTTCTGGAGAACGACGGCTTTGAAACCGAGATCACCGATGCGGTGTGGCTGGCCAAGGCCCGCCGCGGCGATTTCTTCGTGGACCTGATCACCGGGATGAGCAACGGTGTTGTCCGTGTGGACTACTCCTGGATACGGCGCGCCAGCAGGTCAGAAATTTTCGGCCTTTCTGCACGGGTGCTGGCGCCAGAGGAACTTATTGCCTCAAAGGTCTTCGTCACCCGGCGCGAGCGTTTTGACGGCGCCGACATCTGCCACGTTATTTTCGGTGCCCAGGGGAAGTTCGACTGGGGACGGTTGATGTCGCTCATGGGCGAGCACTGGCAAATGCTGTTTTGGTGTCTGGTGCTCTATCAGTACGTCTATCCGGCTCACACGCATTACATTCCGGAGGAGATATGGAAGGAACTGATGCAGCGGTTTCAGGTTGAACTCGAGCATCCGAACCACGGGGCTGAGTTCCGGGGAAGCCTGATTGATGAGCGCATGTTTGCGATTGATGTGTCGGAGTGGGGCCTGCGCGACGTGTTGGATGAATATCGCAGAAAAGCGGTGGTCATTGAGCCCAGAAAGGTGGCGTAAGGCATGCGTATTGCTGCCATTGCCGATCTTCACTTTTCGCCGCAGAGCTACGACCGCCTGCGCGAGCCGCTCTCCCATGTGCGGGACGAAGCAGACATCCTGGTGATCGCGGGAGACCTGACGAACTATGGCAAGCCGGAGGAGATGACTTCGCTGCTCAACGCGCTTGTCCGCTTGCGTATCCCAATTGTTGCAGTACTGGGAAACCACGACTACGAAAGCTGCCAGGAACCAGAATTGATGCGCATGATGAACGCAGAAGGCATCAAGGTCCTGGACGGCAGCAGTTATGAACGCGATGGAGTCGGCTTTGCGGGAACCAAGGGCTTCCTCGGCGGCTTCGGGCGAGGTGTGCTCACTGCGTTCGGCGAAAAAGAGATCAAGTCGTTTGTTCAGGCGTCGCTCGATGAGACCATGAAGCTGGAGCGCGCGTTAAGCATGCTGCGGACCGAGAAAACCGTCATCGTGACCCACTATGCTCCCGTGGCTGACACCGTCCAGGGCGAGCCTCAGGAAATCTGGCCTTATCTTGGCAATTCGAGACTGGCGGAAGTCATTGACCGCCATGGCGCATCGCTCGCGCTGCACGGCCATGCGCACCATGGCAAACCGGACGGCAAAACCACCGGCGGCGTCGCGGTGCATAACGTGGCGGTATCGCTGAACCTGGAACACAACGGCGGAAAACCATACCGAGTTTTCGATGTCTAATTAGCGCACCGGTGCTCGTCCGCTATTTTCCTGGCGCACAGACCCAGGAAAGAAGTTTGTTAGATCAGGGTTGACCAGATCACCAGATATTTCTTTCGGCCGCCAAGATGCTCCCTGTCTGGCGGTTTTAGTGTTATTGCTGCAGCGCTGCAACTTGATAGTATGAACGTTCACCAAAACCTTTCTGGCGTCAAAAGGACGGCGTGCACCCTTCGATCGCGGCGATCTGGGCCATATCCATTCTCAGCATTGTGCTTATGCTGGTACGGCCTCGCGGACTGCCGGAGTATGTATGGATCTGCGCGGGCGCGGTGCTGCTGGTGGCAGCGCGCCTTATCTCACCTGGATCTGCGCTAGAGGCAATCGTCAAAGGCACGGATGTGTATCTGTTTCTGTTCGGCATGATGTTGCTCGCCGAACTGGCGAGGCATGAAGGCGTGTTCGACTGGGTCGCCGACCTGGCCATGCACCACGCCCGTCACTCACGCAAGCGGCTGTTTCTACTGATCTACCTGACCGGCGCTGCGGTGACTGCCCTGCTCTCGAATGACGCAACCGCCGTGGTTTTGACTCCGGCAGTTCTGGCGGCCGTGCGGCGGGCGCGGGTTGAGCCCAAACCTTATCTGCTGGCGTGTGCATTCATCGCAAATGCAGCCAGTTTTGTGTTACCGATCTCAAACCCGGCAAACCTGGTTATCTATGACCGTCACCTGCCGCCCCTGGGCGATTGGGTGCGAATCTTTGCCGGCCCGTCGATCATTGCCGTCCTGGCTACGTACGTTGGGCTTCTCTTGCTGGCGCGGGATGACTTGCAAGGCAGTTATGAGCCTTCTCGAGAAGAAGTACGGCTAACCACCCGTGGAAGGCTGGCGCTGGCGGGCTTGGCACTTTCGGCAGCAGCGTTGTTGAGCGCATCCGCGGTCGGCGCAGATCTGGGAGCTCCAACCTGTGTTGCCGGGCTGCTTTCCGTCGCAATGGTCGCGTGCAAAGACAAGTCTGTGCCCATGAAGGTAGCCAGAGACGTGGCATGGGGAGTGCTCGCTCTGGTGGCAGGATTGTTTGTGCTTGTGGAGGCGCTGAGCCATGCTGGACTGCTCAGTGCCGCGGACTCCGCCATCGCGTGGCTGCTGCACAAGCCTGCGGCGATTGCGGACCTGGGCTCGGCATTCGGCGTCGCCCTGATTTCTAACATAATGAACAATCTTCCGGTTGCGCTGGCAAGCGGCTCAGCTCTTGAACACCTGCACGGCGCAGCCAGCGTGAGTCATGCGGTGCTGATCGGTGTAAATCTGGGGCCAAATCTCTCAGTGACGGGATCACTGGCGACCATCCTGTGGCTGATCGCGTTACGGCGTGAGAAGGTGGAGATTACGCCATGGGAGTTTTTGCGATACGGAATAGTGCTGATGCCGACGGCGCTGTTATTGAGTGTGCTGGTGAAGAGCTGGGTGAGATAGCGCCCCTGCTGGAGTGCTTCTCTGAGATGAGAGCTGGCTCTGCTACCATAATTACTCAGTGAAAACGGTTGGTTCCAATGTTGTCCGCATTGAAGCGGAAGCTTTGCGGGAGCTTTCTGACCGCATCTCCGGGCCTATGGCGGAAGAATTTGAATGCGCGGTGGAATGCCTGCATTCCTGTGGCGGTCGCGTGGTTGTGACTGGCATGGGCAAGAGCGGGATTGTAGGCCGGAAGATCGCGGCAACGCTTAGCTCCACCGGCACACCGGCGCTCTATTTACATCCCGCGGAAGCAGTGCACGGCGATTTGGGGATGGTGGTGAAGGGCGATGTCGTCCTGGCGCTCTCCTATAGCGGCGAGACCGAAGAGATTCTGCGCCTGCTGGCCACGATCCGGCGCACCGGAGTGAAGCTGGTAACGATTACGGGTGACCGGCTTTATGACGGCGCAGGCAGCAAGCTTTCTACGCTGGCGCAAGCGGCGGATGTGGCTCTGGATTGCTCCATTGATAAAGAGGCATGCTCCATGGGCCTGGCGCCTACGGCTTCTACCACCGCGATGCTCGCGCTGGGAGATGCCCTGGCCATGTCATTGGCTGAGAAACGCGGCTTTAAGGAAGAGGATTTTGCCAACCTGCATCCGGGCGGAAAGCTGGGGAAGAAGCTGGCACGCGTCTCACAGCTGATGCACTCGGGCGATGCGGTGCCGAAGGTCGAGCGCACGACAAAAATGCCGGACGTGATCTACGAAATGTCGCGTAAGGGGCTGGGGATCACCACGGTGGTGGACAACGACAGCTTGCTAGGAGTGATCAGTGATGGCGATCTGCGCAGACTGCTGCAGAAGCGCGTCGACATCCTGAACCTGACCGCGGGCGAGTGCCTCACACCAAACCCCAAGACCATTGCCGCGGACGAGTTTGCCATGACAGCGCTAAACCTGATGGAACAAAAGAAGATCACATCACTGGTCGTTACAGATACTGAAAACCGGGTGCAAGGTGTTATTCATCTGCATGATTTGTGGGGAACACAGATGGTGTAAACCGGTATTTGGCCTTTGGTATTTGGCCTTTGGTATTTGGCCTTTAGGCCTTGTCTCGCAGTTTACCGCTTTGGGAAGGCAGCGGTTGCATTGGTACATTCAAGGATTGAATAGTTGATGGCCGATTCTGACAATCGAGCGAAAAAGATCAAGCTGATTCTCTTCGACGTGGATGGCGTTCTCACCGATGGCAGCATATGGTTCATGCCCTCGGCGGCATCTGGTCCGCGGAGTACGGACGAGCATCGGGCAAAGCACGGCGATGCGCCGGGATACGGAATTGTGAGCCAGACCTTCGCGGAGGCGAAAGGCTTCAACGCTCATGACGGGACAGGCATTTCTTTGGCCCGGCTGGGCGGATTGAAAACCGGCATGGTCACAAAGCGAATATCTGAGACCGTCGCGTTGCGTGCTCGGGACCTCAAAATTGATTACCTTTTCCAGGGCGCCGATAACAAATCTGAAGTTCTGGATAACATCCTGGAGCAAAGCGGGCTCACCGAAGAACAGGTGGCTTATGTGGGCGACGACGTGATCGACTTACCGATCATGCGGCGCTGTGGCCTGGCTATTGCCGTGGCGAATGCGCGCCCGCAGGTGAAAGCGATGGCGCATTACGAAACACCCTCCCTCGGCGGCCGCGGTGCGGCGCGGGACGCTGTGGAATATGTTCTGCAGGCCCAGGGCACGCTCGACCGGGTGATCGATGCTTATATTCAGGCGAAGACTTCCATCGAGCCCAAGTAAATCCGACGCAAACTCGTGGCTCCGCGATTCGCGCCGTCGAACGTGCCGCTTTGCCGCAGATTGCCGTATACGTTGAGCGAACCCGCGTGCGTAACATCAGTTCATGGAACAGAAATCAGCGAAGGTTCGTGGTGGAAGGCCAAGCCAGAAGTTGATTGCAGTAATCGCATTGGCAATTGCCGTTTTGCTCACGGCGGTTTGTGGATACCAGGGAAAGAGGACGCAGCCTGGATTGCCCCCGCCGCCAACTCCGACGCCCGCGAGATGAATCGCGGTGGAGATCGACGCAACACAACTCCCTGGAAATGACAAAACCCACCGATTTCCCTGCCAAGACGCTTACGCGCCGAACCGGTGGGTTTAGTTTCTTCGTCCCGCTGCCTGAAGCAGCAGACATTCAGCTTAGAAGCAGAATTCCGGAAAAGGTTGCCGCGAGAGTTGCCGGTTTGTTCAGTGGCACCGGCGTGATGACACAGCGAAGAACAAGAGACATGCCTCTGCGTAAGGATGCAGGGCAGGTCTCAGTTATACCTGGATTGGCTAATTTGGGTCAGTGGGTGGCGCTTTCAAAGATCGCAGAAATGAGACAAACTCCGGATCTTTGCGCAAACCGGCGAAGCCGCTATCGCGCAAAGCGTCGCGAATCGGGTAGCCTTCTTCGTTCGCCTTGCTCAGGTAATAGCGGCAATGCTCAACATCGCCCTGCTGGCCATACATCTCTGCCATGACGTAGTGGAAGTGACCGAGATCATTGGAAGAAATCAGATTGATCGCGATGCCGCCGGAGGGCTGGCGTTCAAAAACTGTCGGGTCAAGAGCCATGGCACGCTGATATTCACGGCTCGCAGCCTGGAAGTCCTTCTCGGAGAAATATGCCGTCCCGAGGTTCTTGTGAAAGCTGGCGTTATCATCGTTCAGCTTCAGGGCGCGCTTGTACTCTTTGATGGAAGACCCGAAGCGGCGCTGGTTGTAATAAAGAGCACCGAGGTTGTTGTAGGCTTCAGCGTATTCTTTGTTCATCTTGACAGCCCGCTGATATTCCTTGCGGGCTTCCTGGTCGCGATGAAGCAGGAAATAGCTGATCCCCATCTTATTGTGAAGCTGGGCGGAATCCTTCTTCTGGACGGCCGCGTGGTAATAGTCGAGTGAATCCAGATAAGCCTTTTGCCCACGGAGTTTGTCCGCCTGGACTTCAAGCTCTTGAGGTGTGGCGTCCGGCGCCGGCGGCGGCACACGCGTGAGAATGGCGGAATCAGCGGCAGGTTCCTGCACTTGCGGCTGCTGCCCTATCAGCGGAACCGCGAAAGAGAAAAAAGCTACACCCCAGAACAGCGAGCGACCCATGGCAGAGCCTCCTCGCTGCGGTTAACGGTCGCCCGGACCGTTGGCCGCAGGCTTCTTGTCCTTATTATCGTCTTTCTTATCGTCTTTGGAACCACCAAAAAGGCGGCCCCAGAAGCCGTGCTTCTTATCCTTATCCTGATCAGACGTTTGCGCGGCAGGGTGGTTAGCGGTGCCGACAGCAGACGCGGGAGGTGGAGTTGCACCCCCGCTTACATTAGACCCCGGCTGGGGCTGCTTAGGTTCCGTCCCAAAGATCCTTTGGAAGAAATTTCCCTGCGACTGCTGGGCGGTGTGCTCGCAAGTTTGAGTAGGCTGAGTACCGTCAATGAAGGCAGTTGTGTAATCGTCCGGGCAGGCTGGCGTGGCGACCTGGTTGGTGGCCTTGTCGATGGAAAGCTCCACCACACCTTGAGGAGGCGTGAACGGCTTAACGTCTGAGTATTCAGGAAGATTGACAGCTTTCTTCATGAACTCCGTCCACACCGGAAGAGCAAGCGCGGCGCCGCTGAGTTTGATGTCGCTGTAATCGTCGTAGCCGACCCAGACCACGCACAGGAGGTTGGAGGTGTAGCCGGCAAACCAGGCGTCGTGGGAGCTGCCGGTCTTTCCCGCGGCAGGGGCGGTAAATCCACGGGCGCGAACGCCCACAGCCGTCCCAGTATTCAGGACGCCCTGGAGCATGTCCGTAATGACGTAAGAAACGCGCGGATCGAGGACCTGGGTCCGCTGCGGCTGGAAGTTGTCCACCACGTCGCCATTCGGGTCGCGTACGGATTGGACCATGATCGGAGAGATCCGCTGTCCGCCATTGGTGAAAACGGTGTAGGCGGCGGCCATTTCCAGAGGCGTGGCGTCATAGGAACCGAGGGCCATGGCGGGCGTGGCTTTGACGGAAGCAATCCCCGCAGAACGCGCGAGATTCGCTACCTTGTCGTAACCGACCATCTCGGCCACTTTGACCGTTGCATTGTTCAGCGAGTGCGCCAGCGCATATTGCGCCGTTACCTGGCCGTTGTATTTGTCCTGGTAGTTCCGCGGCGTGTAGATGTCATCGCCGTTTATGAAAGCCGTCGGACTATCGTCAACGAGAGTTGCCGGCGTGAAGATCGGCTGCTCGTTGGTAAGGGCGTTGTTGATCGCGGTAGCGAACACAAAGGGCTTGAAGATCGATCCTGTCGGTCTTTTTGCGACGGCGTGGTTCAGCTGGCTGAATCCATAATTCCGGCCGCCAACCAACGCGAGCACTTCGCCGGTATGCGGATCGAGCGCGACCAGCGCCACCTGCGGTATGGGTCCGTTCTCGACCTTCGTCTCGAGCTTACCCTTGCCGGCCTTAACCTTCTTTGTGCGCAGCTTCTTGATCTGCGCATCGATTTCCTTGATCCCGACGTCCACCGCCTCGGCAGCGGCCTTCTGCAATGGCGGATCGATGGTGGTATACACGCGATAGCCTTCGCGGTTCAGCTCGTCTTCACCATACTTCCCGACCAGCTGTTCCCTGATCAAATCCACGAAGTACGGGGCATCGCTTGCCTCGACGTTCTGCGGGGCCAGCTTGAGCGGCGTTGCCTTCGCGGCATCCGCCTGTGCCCGCGTGATCGATCCCGTCTCGACCATCGCCTCCAGCACCAGATTCCGGCGCTCAGTCGCCCTCTCCGGATGCCTATATGGAGACAAATAACTCGGCCGCTGCACCAGGCCGGCCAGCAGCGCTGCTTCCGGCAGCGTGATGTCCTTCAGATCCTTGCCAAAATACGCGTTCGCCGCCTCACCAAACCCGGTAATGGTAAACGACCCGCGCTGCCCCATATCGACCTGGTTCGCATACAGTTCAAAGATCTGCTTCTTGGAGAACCGCTGCTCCAGTTCAATCGATATCAAGATCTCGGTCAGCTTGCGCTTAAACTTCTTCTCCGGTGAGAGGAAGAATCCGCGCGCCACCTGCATCGTAATGGTCGATCCGCCCTGGCGATTGCCACCCTCTTTCAGGTCAATCAGCGCGGCCTGCATCAGCCGCCAGTAATTCACGCCACTGTGATGGAAAAACCTGCGGTCCTCAATCGACGTTACCGCATCCACCATCACCTTGGGGATATCGTCATACTTCACCAGCCGGCGCTTGGCCCGCTGCTGTGCGTCAAACAATCCTGTGATGAGCTGCGGCTCCAGTTCATAGGCGTTCAGGTCATTGCCCTCATTGGCCAGCGACCCGATCTTATCCACCTTGCCGGCGGCCACGCGTATCACCGCGCCCTCCGCGTTGTAATAAGATTCTTCGCCCGGCTTTACCTCAACGCCGCCACTCAGCAGCCGGTAGGTCCCCAGCTTTGATTTGCCCTGCTCGCCGGCCTCCGTGTACCCGGCATGGCGCAGGTAATTCGCAATCTCCCGCGGATCGGCCTTCTGCCCGATCCTCACTTCCCGAGGCTGAGCATAAATCTTTGCGGTGTTGGCAAAGATTGGCCCGCTCATTCGCTTGTCAACAATCTTCTGGTACTTGATGTAGTAGTAGGAAAAGATCCCGAACATCACCACACAAACGATCAGGACCGCTGCCACCGCGGCGCGCACAATGGGGCTTTTCAGGCCACCACGGAAGCCTTTCGCACGAGGGAATTTCAGTTTAATTGCCAAGTCTCAACTCCGGCGGAGTCGCCAAGTATTCTCCCAGACGCATGGCGGGCCAGAGCGTTACCTGCTGGTGCTGAGGAGTTCTCTTCTATTATATCCACTTCTTTCCATCATCGGACCGTTTGTTACTGTCCGACCCGGTTACCCTGGTAGTGCTCACCTATTCTGGTTTGATGCCGAGACCTGCCCACTATTCCGAGAAAAAAATTCTGGAAAGCCCCCAGAGTGGAGCCGACCTTGAGGTGCGTGAAAAAACATCTTCTCAGCCGTCGGCTTCAGCCGGTGAGGCCGCGCTTCAAATCCTTTTATTAAACGACTTCGCGGCGAAATCGATATCCACCGGATGCACCATCATGTCCACGTGTACGCGATACTTGACGGCAATCGACAGTCCATCGCCATCCCGGGTCACCAGAACCTGGTCCTCTTTCAGAGCTATGTCAGAGTTTTTTGCCTTGCTGATCACGCTCGCCTTGATCTCGTCATCGTTGCGGCCAAGATAAGACATCTTGCGAGCAATGTCGTCCAGGTCGTCCTGAAGCTGGTAATTGTGGAAATACGGCGGAATCAGGTTCCACGCGACATAAAAGCCCGCAACAATCACCGCCAGCCCAAAAAATCCTTTTACCTTACCCATTGCAGCTGTTAACCTCCGCGCCTACCACAGCACGAGACAGCCGAGCTTCAGTAATTAGCAATTGGCAATTGGCCTTTAGCCTTTGGCCCTGGTCTTCGCCGTTCCGCGTCAACCTGGACCTTAACGCTTGCCATTGCACGGGAACTGCGGGGATAAAACGGATGCAGGGGGACAGAGAGTCGGGTTCGTGTGTCGCCCCTACGGGGCTCGTCTCTGTCTATTGCCTGTCCCACCCCTCCGCCAGCGCGCGCGTAGCGCTCGCGTGGCTCCGGAGTGGGCTAACTCCTTGACGGGCCTCCGGCCCTGATTATTGAAAGTGCAACCAGCGAACTCCCCTTGAGTGCATTTCAATATGATTGCCGCCGATAGGCTTTCTCCGTCTTTAGCCCCTGAAACCCTTTATTTCACCACCAATTCCCGCAACTTCCCTTCAATGCCCGCGATACTAGCATCCTCACTGTGGCGTGTCGAGCGGGTAACCAGCTCAACTTTCCCTTCCGTAACTTTCTTTCCTATGTTCACCCGGTAAGGTATTCCCACTAGGTCCGCATCCTTAAATTTCACGCCTGCACGATCATCACGATCGTCCAGCAACACGTCCAAACCGGCAACTTCCAGCTTCTGCGCAATCTCCTCGGCCACCTTCATTACGGCTTCGTCTTTGGTGTTCACCGGCGTAACCACCACATCGAACGGCGCAATCGCCGACGAAAGCCAGAATCCTTCCGCATCATTATTCTGTTCAATCGCGGCCGTCAGAATGCGCTCCACGCCAATGCCGTAACTGCCCATGATCGGATTGACTTCTTTGCCGTCCTTGTCCAGCACGGTCGCGCCCATCGACTTGGCATACTTATAGCCCAGCTTGAAGATATGTCCGATCTCCATTGCTTTTCCGACAGCTAACGGCTCTCCGCATCCAGGGCATCCCTCGCCTGCCGCCGCATT
This sequence comes from Candidatus Angelobacter sp., assembly GCA_036258095.1. Lineage (GTDB taxonomy): Bacteria > Acidobacteriota > Terriglobia > Terriglobales > Acidobacteriaceae > Angelobacter. The sequence continues at coordinate 37,047 of DATAEJ010000249.1, forward strand.
CCGCAGGTCCACCCATTCCGTGGGATGGAAGTCCCGCAGCGGCGTTACATTCTTCAAGTGATAGTTCTCTTTATTCGCTCCAACTACAAGATTCTTTCGGCCTTTCAGCGCCGTATCTGCCAGCATCAGCGGCAGCGCATCCAGAATGATCCGCTGGGTTACCGATCCCATCTCCGCGCCACCGCTTGCCAGGGCCGGAACTTTTACGGGACCAAGGTATCCTGCCGGTGACCCAAACACTCTCTGGATTTCCTCCTCGTGCATCGGACGGAACTCTTTCCCAGCGAGCGCGGTGGAAAGCTTGGCTTCGTTCAAGGTGTGGTCGCCTCTGAGGAGCACGATCACTGGCCTGGTCTTCTTCTCTCCGGCGTGCTTGGGGTCGTCTTCCAGCTGCATCAGCGCCAGCGTCTTGATCTTCTGCGTCGGAGACACGCCCAGGAACTTCGCTACTTCCTCAATCGTCTTCATGCCCGGCGTGTGCACTTCCTCCGGCGCTCCCTCGCCCGGCAGGTCCTGCGCCGCCGGCAGTTGCGAGGTGGCTTTTTCCAGGTTCGCTGCGTAGCCGCACTTCTCGCACATGGCAACCAGGTCCTCGCCGGCGTCGGTCATTACCATGAACTCGTGCGACTGCGATCCGCCCATCGCTCCCGAATGCGCCTCGACCACGGCATACTTCAGCCCGCAGCGGTCAAAGATCCGACGGTAGGTGTCATAGTGCTTCTGGTAGCTCACGTCCAGCCCGGCCGCATCGATGTCAAACGAGTACGCATCTTTCATCGTGAACTGCCGAACTCTTATCAGCCCGGACTTCGGCCTGGGTTCATCGCGAAACTTGTTCTGGATCTGGTACCAGATCTGCGGCAGCTGCTTGTAACTTCTCAACTCGCTGCGGGCAATCACCGTCATGATCTCTTCGTGGGTCATGCCCAGGCACAGATCGGCGCCTTTGCGATCTTTCAAGCGGAACATGTTGTCGCCCATCACCTGCCAGCGCCCGCTCTCCTCCCATACGTCGCGGGGATGGATTGCCGGTAGCAGAAACTCCTGCCCAATCTTGTCCATCTCTTCG
>DATAEJ010000250.1:0-20106 GCA_036258095.1 Candidatus Angelobacter sp.
GCAAATATTGCGAGTTCCTGAGCGGGACCGAAGCAGCCGGCATGGCCTGCGACACCCCCCATCACCCAGGCATTTTCATCGTTCACTGCGGCGCGGATGAGCTTGTGGCGAAAGCGCCGGTCGTTTTCAGTTGGCGGGATGGTTGAGCGTTCCCAGCGCGCCGGATTGAAACCCGTATGTTCCAGCCCGAGCGGCGTAAAGATCCGATTTCCACAAAAAAGGTGCAGCGGTTGGCCGGTGATCCGTTCCAGGGCTTCGCCGAGGAGTATGAAACCCACGTCACTGTATTCGGCCGTGCTGCCTGGGTCAGCGATTAAAGGCACCTTCGACGCCTGCGATAGCAGTTCCTGCCGTGTCTTTGCCGTTTCAAACAGCCGAACGTAGGCCGGCAGTCCGGAAGAGTGCGCAAGAAGCATGCGGAACGTAATGGCGAGCCGCCTTGGATCATCGCCCCGGAATTCGGGCAGCACGCTTGCAACCGGCGACTCAAGTTCGAGCTTGCCTTCTTCGAAGAGAAGCATGCATGCGCTGGTAGTTGCCAATGCCTTCGTAACAGATGCGAGATCAAAGACGGTCCCGGCTTCAACCTTGCGCGACAATTCCGAGTAGGTGAAACGCCCGAGGGCTTTCCATGCGACCAGGGCGCCCCGCGCGGTGATGGCAACGGCGGCCCCCGGAAACGCACGGCGGCGGATGCCATCGTTCAGCACCGCGAAGGCACGCTCAAACTGCTGATCTTGTTCGGAGAGAGCGGCAGGGAGCAGACTGTTAGTAACCTGGTCCAGAAGCATCCTCAAGTTGCATTTGTGTTCGGTTTATAACACACTCAATCCAGAGATGAAACTGTCGGCGAAGGTTACCTTGTGCAGCTGTCTTTTGCTGCTTCTGATTTTTAGCTCACCATTATTTGCACAGAAAAAGAAACCCAAGGCCCGGCATCGTCCGGGCGTGCTGAACATCCGGGAAACCGGTGATTTCAGCAATGTGGACTTACTCGTGCAGCAGCAGGTGAATGATCTGGCGATCACGGGCGCCGTGCTCATGGTGGGGCACGACGGGCATGTCGTGCACCAGAAGGCGTTCGGGTATCGCGCGTTCACGCCAAAACGCGAGCCGACGACCCTGGACACCATCTTCGACCTCGCGTCGCTCACTAAGGTGGTGGCTACCACGCCCAGCGTGATGCGCTTGGTTCAGTACGGCCAATTGCGGCTGGATGAACCCGTAGCACATTACATTCCAGAGTTTGGCGCCAACGGAAAAGAGAACGTCACGATCCGGCAGCTGATGACGCATTATTCCGGACTGCGGCCCGACCTGGACCTGAATACGCCGTGGCAGGGAAGAGACACGGCGTTCCGCATGGCACATGAAGAACGCCTGGCTACTCCGCCAGGAGCGCAGTTTGTCTATAGCGACATCAATTTCATCCAGCTCGGCGAAATGGTACAGAGGCTTTCCGGGCTCACACTGGACAAGTATGCGGAAGTCCACGTGTTCGGGCCGCTTGGGATGGCGCACACGCGCTTTCTTCCTCCGCAGAGCTGGGTACCGAAAATCGCCGAAACGCTCGCAGTGGATGATCGCAAGCTGCTGCGCGGAGTCGTCCATGATCCCACTGCGGAACGCATGGGCGGAGTGGCGGGACATGCCGGGTTGTTCGGAACCGCCGGTGATCTGGCTCTCTATGCGCAGGCTCTGATTGACCGCTCGACCATCCTCTCTCCCGACTTGATCGAGAAGATGACCACGCCGCAGCAGCCGCCGAATGCGGTAGACGTACGCGGGCTGGGATGGGATATCGACTCACCGTTTTCGAGCAATCGTGGCGCACTGCTGCCGGTGGGTTCGTTCGGTCACACGGGGTTCACCGGGACGTCACTCTGGATCGACCCTTACACGGACACCTACATTGTTCTTCTCACGAACACGGTGAGGCCGCGAGCCGCCAACAACCCGGTGGTCTCATTGCGCTCGCGTGTGGCTACGGCAGTCGCTGGAGTGCTGAAGCTGGATGTCACAGATGCGAAGCGTGAGAAGCAGCTCACCGTAACCGGCTACAGCGAAGTGGCCGCGGGATCCCGCCATGTGACGACGCGAAATGGGCATGTGCTGACAGGCATAGACGTACTGGAGCGCGATAATTTTGCGCAACTCAAGGGCGACAAAGAGACCGTCACCATCGGACTACTCACAAATCAGACCGGACTAGACGGGCAGGGCCGGCGAACAATCGATGTCCTTGCGAATGCTCCGGGAGTGAAGTTGGCGGCCATCTTCAGCCCCGAACATGGGATATTTGGGAACCTTGATCAGCTCAACGTCGATAACGGAACAGATTCCGTAACCGGAATTCCTGTGTACAGCCTTTACGGCGGCACGGATGCCAAGAAGCGTCCTCCGGCTGATGTATTGAAGACGCTCGATGCGGTTGTGTTCGACGTGCAGGATGCGGGCGCAAGGTTTTATACCTACCCGGCCACACTCGGCTATCTGCTGGAAGCGGCAGCGGCGACGAATGTCGGAATCTTTGTGCTCGACCGTCCGAACCCGGTCACGGGCTCGATCGTGCAAGGGCCAATGTCAGCGCCTGAGTTGCCGGCCTTCACCAACTACCATCCCATACCGATCCGCCATGGGATGACCCTTGGCGAGCTGGCTCAGCTGTACAACGTCGAGAGAAAAATAGGTGCGCGACTCAAGGTCATTGCCATGGATGGCTGGTTGCGGGGTGACTGGTTCGATTCGACCGGCGTGGTCTGGACGAACCCTTCGCCGAACTTGAGATCCGTAAATGAAGCTGCGCTCTACCCGGGTGTGGCGATCGTGGAAGGTACGAATGTTTCGGTGGGTCGCGGAACGAATACTCCGTTTGAGGTGTTGGGCGCGCCGTGGCTGAATGCTCGCACATTTGCGGAGTATCTCAATGCGCGTCTGATCCCGGGCGTGCGGTTTGTGCCGGTGACGTTCACGCCCGATAGCGGCCCCTACATGGGAAAGACCTGCGGAGGGGTAAACATCATTGTCACCGATCGCAATGTTCTGGATGCGCCGGAGATGGGGATTGAACTGGCAGTCGCACTTCATAAGCTTTTTCCCACCGATTGGAAGATGGACAAGTTGATGGGGCTGGTGGCAAACCAGGCGGTGGTGGATGCAATAGCAGCGGATACGGATCCGCGTGTCATCGCGCAAAGCTGGCAGGAAGACCTGCAGAAGTTCCGGGCATTGCGAACGCCGTATCTTCTCTATAAATGATGGGAGGCCGCCGCTGATGGCGGCCTTGCAGGCAAATATACTAATCGAATGCACGAGCTTCACATTGGGACTTCGGGCTGGTCTTACACGAGCTGGAAACCTGCGTTCTTTCCTGAGCAGCTGCCGTCCAAGCGGTTTCTCGAGTTCTATGGCACGCAGTTGAATGCCGTAGAGTTGAATGCCACGTTCCGGCGAATGCCGACTGCGAGCGCGATTGCAGGATGGGTAGCCGCCACGCCACAGGAGTTCCGTTTTGCGGCCAAGGCGCACCAGTCCATTACCCACTTTAAGCGACTAAAGGGCGCGGAAGAATCCATGCGGTTTTTCCTGCAAGCCATGGACCCCATGCGCCAGGCAGAGAAGCTGGGGCCGATTCTGTTTCAACTGCCACCTAACCTTAAGGCTGACGCCGGTCTCCTGAGCGAATTTGTGCAACTGCTGCCGCGTGCTTACCAGTTTGCCTTTGAGTTTCGTCATGAAAGCTGGTTCAGCCAGGCCGTTTACGAGATTCTGCGAAGCAAGAATGTGGCTTTGTGCTGGGCGGAGAGTGAGAAGATTGCGACACCGAAAATCGCGACCGCGGACTTCCTCTACTACCGCTTCCGAGAGCCTGAATACAGCACGCCCGATCTAGAGCAGTTGGCGCAGGAGCTCAAGAAAGAGCAGGAGCAGAAAGAAGTTTACGCGTTCTTCAAGCACGAAGAGCAACCAGAAAGCGCCTTGAACGCGGTGAAGGTCGCACGCAAGAACGGGATCGGAGCCAAGCCGTTTGCGCTGCCAGAGAAGAAGCGGACGGCGGAACACCTTTGAACACAGAGGACCCAAAGTTGGGGATGCCAGCATCTCCCAGATTGCCGAGAGTGATGACTCGATTTCAACGATGCGGGCGGTTTTGAGCACACCTTCCCAACTGAGGACCATTTCGGAGGCGTAACCACACAGGTTATTTGCGGTGTTGAGCCAGTGAAGCGATACTGATTCCATGAAGTCAGGCGACCAGCGAGCGCGGCGGGGGTTTCTGGACTACCTCAAAGTCGAGAAGGGGCTTGCTCCACTGACGATCAACAGCTACGGGTCGGACCTGCAGCAGTTTGCGGATTTTCTGCAGCAGAAGCGGCGCGAGCTGGTGGAGGCGCGCAAGGAAGACATTCGCGGGTTCCTCAATCAACTATTTGCGAATGGCGTGGGCGGACGGTCAGTCGCCCGAAAGCTTTCCGCACTCCGGCATTTCTACAAATACCTGCTGCTCGATCGAGTGATTGAGCATGATCCCACACTAGATATCGATTCGCCGAAACAATGGAAGGTCCTGCCCAAGGCGCTGGCTTCGACCGAGATCAACACAATGCTTCAGTCGCGAGCGTCGGCTGAAGCTACGGGAGATCCGAGATTAGCGGCAGCATTGGCGCAGCGCGACACGGCGATGCTGGAGATGCTCTACGCGGCCGGGCTGCGCGTTTCAGAGATTGTCGGAATCAAGCTCGAGGACCTTAAGCTGGAGTTCGGCCACGTGCTGGTGCGCGGCAAAGGCGATAAGGAACGGCTGGTTCCGCTGGGAAAGGCCGCGCAGGATGCTCTGCAGGTTTACATGTCCGAGGGACGTGGAACGCTGCTGAGGCAGAAGGTATCTCCAATGTTGTTTGTACGGCGCGGCGGCGCAAGACTGACGCGACAGCGCGTATGGCAGATGGTGAAGAATGCTTCCGCTCATGGACGGCATGCCAGCCCCCACATGCTGCGACATAGCTGTGCCACACACATGGTTGAGAATGGCGCTGATCTGCGCACGGTGCAAACGATTCTCGGCCACGCTGATGTTTCCACCACCCAGGTTTACACACATGTCGCGCTGGACCGGCTGAAGACCGTTTACCGCCGTTATCATCCCAGAATGAAGAACTCGGGCGGGAGCCGGCCGTGAATCCGGACGCAAAAGTCAGCCCGGAGTTACACAAGGGTATAGCACGATTCCTGGATTCCCTGCGCTCTGAGCGGCATGCGTCGCCGCACACAATGCGGGCTTATACCAATGAGCTCCAACGGTTCGCAGAGTATGCGGGACCGGATATTCGGTGGAAAGATATCGACCATGTATTCGTGCGGGGATTTTTATCATCACTGCACGAAGCTGGTCTCAGTAAAGTTTCCATCGCACGGGCGCTGGCTGCCGTGCGATCCATGTACAAATGGCTGGCGCGTGAAGAAATCGTGAAACAAAACCCAGCCAAGCTGGTTGCCACGCCAAAGTTGCCTAAGAAATTACCGCGCGTACCAACCATGGAAGAGATGAATGGCCTGCTCAATGCTGAACTACCGGAGCACGTGGCGTTTCCGGAGCGAGACCGCGCGATTTTCGAACTTCTGTATGGATGCGGGCTGCGCAATTCTGAGCTGGTGGGCATTGAATTGAGCGATATTGAAGATGCGAACGGCGTCATCCTGGTGCGCGGTAAGGGTAAGAAGCAGCGTTATGTCCCGCTCGAAGGCGCTGCGGAAGAGGCGTTGAAAACGTATCGGATCGAACGCCAGAAGCTACTCAATGCAGCAGGGAAGAGCACGCGGAAGCTGTTCATCAACCGACGCTGCGGCGCGCTGACGACGCGCAGTGTCGGGCGGATCGTCAAGCAGATTGCCATCGCTCGCGGGCTGCCGCCGGACATCCATCCGCATACGCTTCGACATGCATTTGGAACACACATGCTGGCGGAAGGCGCCGACCTGCGCGCCATTCAAGAACTGCTGGGGCACGAGCGCCTGTCTACTACCCAAAAGTACACGCAGCTCTCCATGACGCAAGTCATGGAGGTTTATGACAAGACCCATCCCCGGGCGAAGTAGTTTCTGGTATATTTCTCGCACCCCAATAGCTTCAGTTTCCAGGAAAGGTGCGTTTATGGCCCGAATTTCAGCGGTTCTTGCGTTAAGCCTTGCAATATTCTGTGCAGCAGTGCCCGGCGTGTCTCAAACAACCAAGCCTGCTAGTGCAAGCCAGGCGCTTCCGCCGGATGCTCCAACACGCGACCAGGTGATGACGGTGCTGAACCTGCTGCAAATACGGCAAACAATGGAACAGGCGCTCGCGACCATGACGAAAGCAATGAAGGATGGTGCCGAGCAAGGGTTCCGGCAGAAGGTGCCCAACCCGACACCGAAGCAGATCGCCGCGATCCATGCTGTGATAGACGAGGCGCTCAAGGACACGCCAATCGACGAGATCATTCAGGCTATAGTTCCCGTCTATCAGAAGCACTTCACCAAGGCTGATCTCGAGGAGATGATCAGGTTCTATTCGTCACCGGTGGGACAGAAGGCCCTGAGAGAACAGCCGCAAATGATGCAAGAGACGGCGCAGGCTGCCCAGGAGATCCAGATGAAACGAATGAACGACGTGCTGGCGCGTGTTGACCGCAAGGTTGCAGAACTCATGGAGAGTGAGGACGCACCTCAGCCAGCGAAGAAGTAGGTGAGTTGAAGATCGGACTCCGCTATGAGCGTTTTTGGCTTCTACAGGTACGGAATTATCTTGCAGGTGCTGGCGCTAATGCACTTTATGCGCCGGCGCCCGGATAACTACTGGCTCTGGATCATCTTTCTCGGCGGCGGCGTGGGTGCGGCCGCCTACATTGTGATTGAGGTGATTCCTGACCTGGGCCTGCTGGGCCAGTACTTCCGCGTGGTCTCGCATCGCAAGCGGATCAAGCACCTGGAAGTGATGGTGCTGGACAATCCCTCAGCTGGAAATTACGAAGAACTTGCCGACCTTTATCTTGAGCAGAAGAAGTACGCGAAGGCCAAAGAGTGCTATGACAAGGCAATTTCCTCGCGTACGGATTCTCCGGATCCCTTTTACCGGCGCGCACTGTGCGAAATTGAATTGCAGGATTTTGCAGCGGCCTGTGCCGATCTGGAACGGGTGGTAAGCAAGGACGGAAACTACGATTACCAGCGCGCTGCTGGGTTGCTGGCACTGTGCTGGGCCCAGACCGGGCAAACGGACCGCGCTGCCACCCTCTTCGAGCAGGTGACGCTGACTTCTACGCTGTCTGAAACTCAGTTGAACTACGCCACGTTCCTGGCGAAGCAGGGCCGCAACAAGGAAGCACGCGAGTGGTTGCAGAAAGTCCTGAACAAGAAGGCCACCATGCCACGTTACCTCAAGCGCCGGGAGCGGCCGTGGTTCCGGCGTGCTTACGTGATGATGAAAAGGCTCCCCGCCTGAAGACGGCGACCTGCTTCCCTGATAGTTCCCCGTGTATGATTCTGATGGAGGCCGGGTACTCTCATGAGGAAAATCGCGCCAGCTCTTTTTCTGCTCTTATTCGTTGGATGGTCTTTTGCACAGAAACCCGCGACTGCCGGTTCGCCAACCCACAAGACTCCTGCCAAACAGGTCTCTGCTGAAGCACCCACGGAGCAGCAGGTGCTAAAACTTCTGGAGCTGTTGCAGGTGGAAGACGGAGTCAAGGCCACCATTGATGCTATGAAAGAGCAGGTCAAGATGGGTGCGGAACAGAATTTCCGCGACCGCATTCCGAACGCTACTCCGGAGCAGCTCAAGCACGTGAACACCATCGTGGACGAGTCATTCACCGAACTGAAGCTCGACGACCTGATGAAGAACCTTGTCCCGATTTACCAGAAGCATCTGACACGAGCCGATGTTCAGGCCGTGATCACTTTCTATACGTCGCCGGTGGGCCAGAAGCTGCGGCGCGAGCAGCCGGCCATGATGCGTGAAACCATGGAAGCGAACGCGGCTACACAACGCGTGAAGCTTGAGGCGGTGCTGGCAAAGATGGACATTCGGATTGAGCAGTATGCAAACGAGCAGGGAGGGAAGTAGCTCGATTGCCTGGATCGCCGGGAAGACGTTTGAACCACAGAAGAACTGAGGAAGCAGATAGACACGGCTAAAGAGGTAACAAGTTGCGACACCTATGCCTCTAGCGCCAGCCGAATGGCAGTCCGTATGCGCGTCGTTACACGCCGAGTGGAAGGCGCCTTAAAGTTCAAGTTGGAAGATAGGGATCCCTAGCTTTGCTCGGGACTACCTCGACGCTTCGCTCGGGAGAAACGTTAGCGCGCCGTGGCTGCGGCTTTGGCCACCAGGTGGTAGTTGCGGGCGGCGAGGAAGCCTTCCCATCCGGCCAGCACAAACGGAGTAATGCGTTCGATCTTGTGATGATTGGTTTTGTGGGCCAGGTACATGCCACAGCCGAGCAGAGCGAAGCTCGCCGCGGAATAGACGGCTGCACCGCCACGTGTTTTAACGAACGGGCGCGCGATCGGGTTCATTTCGCTAAAGCGGGGATAGCCGAGGCCTTTCTGGGTCGAGAGCGCGTCAGCCGTCAGGCCGATGCCGAGAGAGGTGAGCGCCAGCGAGTTTTTCACGTCGAAGAAGTTGTGCCGCCGAGGCGTTTCGATGACGACGGGCTGTGCCGCGGTGGTGATCGCAGGAGTGGGCGCTTCGACCATAGAGGGATGAGCGGCGGTTGCGGCCGCCGGTACATTCACATCGTCGCCGGCGAAGGCGCACGATGAAAACACGGCCAGGCTAATTAGGACGAAGAGCGCGTTTTTCAAGTTCCCCCACTTGCTGACACGTGTGCCTACTTTCAAAGCCGCGAGGCACAGATTGTCGGGAAAAAGCCACCGCGATTGTTGCCGAATGGCGTAACCACGGGGAATAAGGTTGGTCACGCAAAGGGACTACGATTTGGGCCTTAGAGCGAAGCAACGGCCCCAAGAAAAGCGTTGTCGATGGCGTGCTCGGAGCTCTCTTATATGATTGGGCACATGGCTGCTTTACCCGTAGATCAGGTTCGTGCTGCGTTTCCCGCACTGCGGGAAGACTTCATCTTTTTTGACAATGCCGCCGGAGCGCAGTCGCCGAAGGCGGTTCTGGATGCAGTGGCCGACCATCTGCTCCATCGCAACGTGCAGCGGGGTGGCCGCTACAAGCACTCCCAAGAGGTGGATGCAACCATTGCCCGGGCGCGGGAAAGCGTAGCCCTGCTGGTGAATGCGCCCCACCCGGAAGAAATTTCCTTCGGCATGAACGCCACCTCTTTCATGCGGCTGATCAGTATCGCCATCGGGCAAACGTTGAAGGAACGTCGTGAAATCATTGTGACCGACTTGGACCACGAAGCCAATATTGCTGTGTGGCTGGCGCTGGAGAGAGAAGGCGCAAAGATTGTCTGGTGGAATTTCCGCGAAGATGGCAGGCTGCATCCAGAAGATCTGGAGAAGTTGCTTTCACCGCGAACGAGGATCGTGGCGTGCACGCTGGCTTCGAATGCGATCGGCTCGGTCCTCGATGTGGCTGAGGTTTCGCGGCGCGCGCATGCCGCCGGCGCCGAGGTGTTTATTGATGCGGTGCACTACGGACCGCACGGTCCCATTGATGTGCTGGCCTTCGGCTGCGATTACCTGGTTTGTTCCGGCTACAAGATCTTTTCCCCGCACATGGGCTTTCTCTGGGGGCGGCGGGAGACACTCGACGCACTCCCTACATTCCGCGAGGACTTTGTTCCAGACACCACCCCGGCCAAGCTGGAGATCGGAACGTATATTTATGAAAACGTGGCCGGCATGGACGCGGCGGTCAGGTATCTGGAAGAGCTGGGGCGGACACTGAATCCCGCGGCAACTTCGCGGAGAGAAGCGCTGAAGGCGGCCATGGAGGCCATCCGCGACCATGAGGCCCAGCTTTCCCGTGCCATGCTCGAGGTACTCGCTGTAGCGAAGGCGACGGTTTATGGAATAACGTCAGGAGATCAGGTCTCTCTGCGCACGCCGACATTGTGCTTTAATCTTCCCGGTATTTCACCGGCAAGGGTCGCGGAAGAACTTGCGCAGCAGAACATTGGCGTACGCGACGGGCATATGTATTCACCGCGGCTGATGAAGCGGATTGGACTGAGGAAGGAGAGCGGCGCGGTAAGGGCGTCACTGGTGCATTACAACACCATGGAAGAAGTCGAGAAGTTTGGCGCCGCGTTAGCAGCCATCAAGCGGAGTTGAGGCGGCATTAGATTCATTCAACTGAGGGAAATGCATGCTGACTGAGAAGCAGGCTCAGGAGGTCCGCCTGGTCGGGGGAGCACATCACTCCGGGGCAGAATCGGAGGGGTTGCACCGCCGTCTGGGCCAGAGACAGCTCACCATGATGGCGATCGGCGGCGCCATTGGTGTGGGCCTGTTCCTGGGAAGCAGCGTGACGATCCGCCTGGCTGGGCCGGGCGTGATTCTGTCCTACCTGCTGGGGGCCGGGATCGCGCTGATCATGTCTTACGTGCTGACGGAGATGGCGGTGGTCCATCCCGTGGCCGGCGCATTTGGAGTTTATGCCGAGAAATACCTGAACCCCTGGGCGGGCTTTTCCGTGCGGGCGACGTACGGTGCGGCACAGATCATTGCCATTGGCGCCGAGGTGACGGCGGCGGCAATCTATATTTCCTTCTGGTTCCCGCATGTGCCGCAATGGATCTGGGTAGTGCTGGTTTCCGCCGCGCTGGTGGCGGTGAATTCCATGCAGGTCAACCGGCTGGGCGAGTTCGAATACTGGTTCGCCATGATCAAGGTGACGGCCATTGTGGCTTTCATTCTGGTGGGAGCAGGTCTGATCTTTGGAATTGGCACCAGCCATGCGCAGGGCCTCAGCAATCTCACGCGGCATGGTGGGTTTTTTCCCAATGGATGGAAAGGCGTGTGGCTCTCGCTGACGATCACAGTCACCAGCTATATGGGCGTGGAGATTATTGCCGTGACAGCGGGCGAAGCCGAGCGTCCTGAGGTGACGATCCCGCGCGCCATGCGGAACATCGTTTACCGTCTAATTCTCTTCTATGTGCTTGCCATCGCGATCATGGTGACGATGGTGCCGTGGGACCAGACCGGAAGCTCGTCCGCTCTGTCGGGAAGTCCTTTTGTAACGGCTTTTGCCGCGGCGCATGTTCCGTTTGCGGCCGCAATCATGAACTTTGTGGTGCTCACCGCGGCGCTTTCCAGCGTAAACACCAACCTTTATCTTTCCACGCGCATGCTTTTCTCGCTGGGCCGGAGCGGCTATGCTCCCGCGTGGATGGGCCGGGTGAGCGGTAACGGAGTGCCGCATCGCGCATTGCTGGCTTCGACCGCGGGTATCGTTGCGGCCATTCTGCTGGCCATCTTCGCGCCCAAAAATGCTTTTCTGATCCTTTATGGAACCGCGGTGGCAGGGATGCTCTTTGTATGGCTGGTGATCCTCAATACCCACCTGCGGTTTCGGCGGGCGTTGGCTGCCGAACGGCTTTCAAGTTTGCCGATGCGTCTTCCCGGCCATCCCTTTTTCACGGTATTGAACATCGCGCTGCTGCTGGGGATAGCGGTAACAACATTCTTTGTGGACGGCCTGGAGTGGTCCGTGCCGGCGTTTGGAGTTTTTCTGGCTGTGATCTCGCTAGTGTATCTGAGTCGCAGACGAACGGCAGGATAACCACAGAGGACGCGAAGGCAAACAAAGTTTTTAGTTGAGGAGAAATTATGTCGGGAGCCGGCGGAGAGTTGCGCTCTTCGCTGCGGGAACAATTCAAAGGAGACCTGCTGGTTCCTGGCGATGCCGAGTACGAAGCTGCTCGCGGAATTTGGAACGGCATGTTCGATCGCAGGCCCGGATTGATCGCTCGTTGCGCGGACGTGAGTGACGTGGAAACCGCGGTACGCGCGGCTTCCGCGGCCAAAGTTCTCACGGCCGTCCGGTGCGGCGGTCATAGCCTTGCCGGATTCAGCAGTTGCGAGGGCGGAATGGTGTTGGACCTCTCACGGCTGCGGCAAGTGTGGGTGGACCCGGAGGCGCGGCGTGCGCGATTCGCCGGCGGCTGCCTGCTGGGATCGATTGATACGGCAACGCAGCAAGCGGGGCTGGTATTTCCGTCTGGTGTGGTTTCGCATACTGGCGCTGGAGGGCTGGTGTTGGGCGGTGGTACTGGGTGGCTCACGCGCAGGTTCGGACTCTCGTGCGACAACGTGGAAGCGTTCACCCTCGTCACCGCGGATGGATCGATTGTTCGCGTTGACGCGGCGAACCATGCCGATCTCTATTGGGCCCTGCGCGGAGGCGGAGGCAATTTCGGCGTAGTGACAGAATTTGAAGTAAAGCTGCATCCTCTGCGGTCACTGGTGCTGGCGGAAGGCCTGTGCCCGGAATCCGGCATTCGCCGCCATCTCGAATTCTGGCGCGAGTTTATGGCGGAAGCTCCGCTGGATTTGAAGTGGAACATCGATCTGCGGCTGGCGACTGATTCAGAAAGAGTCCCGCCTGCTCTGCGAGGGCGAGCGGTGGCGGCGAACTCGCTGGTGTGGACAGGTGATCCGGAAGCAGGCAAAAGTTATTTGGAACGCGCGCTGTCTTTGTGCAATCGCGATTCCGTGCGCATCAGGGTAATTCCGTTCCTGGAGCTGCAAATGATGGCGGATTCTGATTTCCCGCACGGAAGGCGGTACTACACCAAGTCAGGTTACTTCCGGCAGCTCGAAGACAGCACGATCGACACGATGATCAACGCGATTGCATCGATTCCTTCGGCGCAAACCCAGATCGAGCTGGCTTACCTTGGCGGCGCTGCCGGGCAGGTGGACGCGCGCGAAACGGCGTTTGGAGACCGCAGCGCGCCCTTCATCATGAACCTGCTGGCTAACTGGGGTGAGCCCGCCGAGGATTCGGCTCACATTTCATGGGTCCGCGGACTATTTGCGCGGCTGAGGCCAGCCATGAAGCCGGGTGTTTATGTGAATTTCATGAGCGGCGACGAGCAGGACCGCGTGCCGGAGGCGTATCAGGAGCGCTGGGAGCGGATGCTGGCGGTGAAGTCGCACTATGATCCAAAGAATTTCTTCCGCATGAACCAGAATGTTCAGCCGCGCAGGTTGAATGTCCCGACTGGGCAGCCGTGAGGCTGCGGAAGGACCGAGGAATGGCGGCAGAATCGAATTCAGTGGCGCTGTAGTCAGAGAGTTAAAGCAAAGGTTTCCTAGATAATCATCCGCACCAGCCCGCCTGCGAAATTACCCACAGACCTTCCTGAGCATGGCCCGTTTTGGGAAATTGGTGTGCGCTTGGGTTCTGTTGGTTGAGTGTGCAGAGGGGCGGGGACTGATGGCCGACGAGAAAGTGCAAGCGGCCCGGGTTGCCGCCGTTCTTTCGTAATGAGTACGCTCCGCACGGAGGTGTCTGACACCTCGTTAGTCACGGGCGTAGCACCCGGGTGCCGTTGTTGCCGCCAGCAGTCTCCTTAATACTCACTAGGCCCGAAACTACGTTCAAGGGTTGCGTGGGATATAAGAGATGAAAAATAGAGCTCATTTATCGGTAGTGATTGCTCTGAGTCTTGCGTCGTTTGCGGCTTTCTCCGGATTGCATGCTGCGCCGATGCAGGGAAGCAAAACCACCGAACAGAAAGACAAAAAGACCGAGCAGAAACGTGCTGATGCCAATCCCGACCAACAGAAGATGAGGGACCTCGACGAGCAGGTTCAGCAGACCAAATCAGACGTCCTCAGCATTGCAGCGGAGATGAACCAGCTAGAGGAAAAACTGCTTTACCCGTCAGGGACACAGGTGGCGATCTTCGTTGCGCTGAACAAAGGCGACCAGATGCGCCTCGATGCGGTGCGGCTTCAGATTGATGGCCAGCTCGTTGCGCATTATATCTACAGTGCCAAAGAGCTCGAGGCATTGCGCAAGGGTGGCGTGCAACGGATCTATGTCGGCAATGTGGCCACGGGCGATCACCAACTGAACGTGCTTGTCGACGGCAAACTTAAAGGCGGCGCTGACTTCAATCGCACGGAACACTTTACCTTTCACAAGGAAGTTAAGCCAAAGCTGGTGGAACTGACAGTGGCCGGACCGGACTCCGGCAGTACCCCGATCACGCTTGGAGAGTTGTAATCGATGCGAGCGATCCCCCGCATAATCGGACTGGCCCTTGCCGTAGCATTGGCTGCCGGTCCCGCCCTGGCTGGGAACGAGAAGCCGGCTGGGAATGAGAAGGACGATCTCTTTTTCAGCGAAGCGTTCTATCACGCCTACCAGGGCCAATATTTCGAAGCAATCCAACGGCTCGACACAGAACTTGCCCAGTACCACCGACTGGACGAACCGCAACTCGATACGCTTCACCACGACATCAATGAAGCCGAATTCTCAGTCGGCGATTTCGAGCTCGATTACCGCATGCACTACCGGGCTGGGCGCGCCATCAAGAGGGTACTTGAAGGCGCCGTCGACGAAGCGGTACGAAACGAAGCTGCGTTCAGGCTCGCCCGCATTCACTTCCAGAAGGACCAACTCGACGATGCGCTGCAGGCCCTGGGACGAATCCAGGGTACCGTGCCCGCAAAGATAAAGAATGATGTCGAGTTTCTGCGAGCGAACATCTATATGGCGACAGGCAAGCCTAACGACGCGATCGAAGTGCTCAATCACCTGCAGAACGATCCGAGCCTGGCCGGGTTTGTCGCCTATAACCTCGGTATCGCTTTGTTGCAAGCCGGTAAACAGCAAGAAGCTGTCGAGCAACTCGACAAAGCCGGGCGGCTGCCGGCGGATGATCCCGCCAGCCTCGCGATCCGCGACAAGTCCAACATGGTGCTTGGCTCACTCCTCTTCGAATCGAAGAACTTTGAGCGGGCAAAGCAGGCACTCGATCGCGTCCGCCTCGAGGGGCCGTTCTCTGACCAGGCGCTGCTGCGGGCCGGCTGGGCCGATACCTCGGCCAACCAGTTTGAACGTGCGCTTGTTCCCTGGAATATCCTGGCCAATCGTGAGCCGACGGATGTGGCAGTCCAGGAGGCCATGCTTGCGGTGCCGCATACTTACGCCAGCCTGAAGCTTTACGGTCGCGCTGCGGTCACTTACGGTCGCGCGCTTGAACTGTACAGCAACCAAATTGAACGGGTAGACGCATCGATCAATAGCATCAAGGCGGGCCGGTTTCTCAAAGCGCTGATCCGTGAGGAGAGCCGGGAGGACCAAACCTGGGTCATCCGGCTGCGCAGCCAGCCAGGCGCGCCGGAAACGTACTACCTGATGGAGTTGATGGCATCTCACGACTTCCAGACTGCGTTGCAGAACTATCTCGATCTGGAGGACCTGCGGTCGAAGCTCACGGGCTTCCAAAGCAGCCTCGGGGCCTTTGAGGATGTCATCCGACTCCGGAAACAGAATTACGAGCCGTTGCTGCCTGCGATCGACGCCCATTTCCGGGAGCTGGATTCGCGGATGCGCCTGCGGCTCCAGCAGCGCAAACAATTCGACGAGCGCCTGCACGCCATGCTTACCGCGCCACGGCCAGATAACCTTGCAACCACGGATGAGCGGATCGAAAGCGAGCGTCTTGCACTCATCGAAAAGCAGCTCGGCAACTCTGAGACTCCTGAATCGCTCGCGCTTCGGCGTCGACTGGCCCGCCTGCGGGGTGTTCTCACTTGGCGGCTGGAAACCGAGTACCCCAAGCGGCTGACCGCAGCATTTGAGCACCTCAACGAATTGAATACTCAGGTCGACGCTCTCAATCTACGATACGAGGCGTTCGTCAGAGCCAGGCAGGCGGCAACGCAAAGCTACGCCGGATACGACGCCCAGATTGCACGGCTCCGCGAACGCGTTGGCGGCGCACTGAGGAATGTCGACATACTGATGACCCGGCAGGGACAAATGATTGAGAACGTCGCCATCAACCAGCTTGAGGCTCGCCGGGAACGCCTGGTCGCGCAGCAGATCCAGGCGCGCTACGGAATCGCCGATAGTTACGATAGAGCGGCGCGCGCCCAGTCTGGCGCAGGGGGACGCTGATGCCTCGCCGCGCCATTCCGATTGGGCTTGCGACAGCTCTTCTTGTCGGCTGCACCGCGCATCACAAGCCCGCCACGCAGGGGACGCTGGCGGACCTGCGTAACGTGCCTCCGGACACGCAGGAGGTGCAAACACAGCAGAGTGTCGATCAGGCCATGGAGCAGTACCGGAAATTCCTTGATGAGTCACCAGAAACTCCGATGACACCTGAGGCAATCCGGCGGCTCGCGGACCTGGAACTGGAGAAGCAGTACGGCATCCACACGGGTGAAGGCAAGCCGCAGGCGATGCCCACTCCACAGTCGGCAAAGGTGCCTGCGAGCACACCGACCAAAGCACCCAGACCCACCACTCCACTTGCGGGTGCCGGTCGTGGGGAATCTGATCAGGAATTCGAGCGGCGCACGACTGCGGCGAGCCTGATCCCGGCTTTCGGCGGCACGGGCACCTCAGCGACGGAGATACCAGGGGCTGAGGCAGCTCCCAAAGGTCCTCTTGAGGCGATCGCCCTCTATAAAAAGCTGCTCGCCGAGTACCCGAGTTACAAGGACAGTGACCAGGTCCTCTATCAGATGGCGCGAGCGTATGACGAACTGGGCCGCACCGATGAGGCCATGGAAACCATGGAGCGCGTGATACGGGCGAATCCAAATTCCGTGCACGTCGATGAGGTGCAGTTCCGGCGGGGTGAGTACTTCTTTACGCGCAGAAAATTCCGGGACGCCGAAAACGCCTATTCAGCCATCACCAACATGGGCGCCCGTTCCTCGTACTACGAGCTCGCCCTTTACAAGCTCGGCTGGACGTTTTACAAGCAGGAACTCTACGAAGAAGCCGTAAGTAATTACATGGCGCTGCTCGACTATAAGGTGTCCACCGGCTACAACTTCGATGAGAAGCACCAGAAAGAGGACGAACGCCGCGTCGCCGATACTTTTCGTGCGGTCAGCCTGAGCTTCAGCAACCTCGGCGGCCCGGAAGCGGTGCAGCAATACTTCTCCAGTACCAAGAGTCGATCTTACGAGGACCGCGTTTACAGCAATCTCGGCGATCACTACCTGACGAAGCTGCGTTACGACGACGCGGCGAAGACGTTCAACGCTTTCATAGCGCTTCATCCTTTTCACCGTTCTGCTCCACGTTTCAGCATGCGGGTGGTGGAAACTTTTACCAAGGGCGGATTCCCCAAGCTCGTTCTGGCGTCGAAGCGGGACTTCGCGTCCAAGTATGGACTGCAAGCGGAATACTGGCAGCACAACAAGCCCGAAGAGTTGCCGGAGGTGCTGGCCTACCTGAAGACGGACCTGAAGGACCTGGCGACGCATTACCACGCTGAGTATCAGAATTCGCAGGTACCGAACGAGAAACTCGCGAATTACAACGAGGCTCTCCGATGGTACGGCGACTACCTCACGTCGTTTCCGAAAGACGCGGAGTCGCCGACGATCAACTACCGGCTGGCGGATTTGCTCTTCGAGAACAAGGATTTCGGCCAGGCAGCCAAACAATACGAGCGCACGGCGTATGAATACCCGGCAAACGCTCAGTCAGCCGCCGCAGGTTACGCGGCAGTCTACGCCTATCGCGAGCAGCTGAGGGTAGCAGGCAAGGAGGGCCAGGACGCCGTCAAGCACGATACGATTGCAAGTTCGATCAAATTTGCCGACACGTTCCCGACCCACGCACAAGCCGCAGCGGTCCTGGGAGCGGCCGCCGATGATCAATACGAGATGAAGGACTATCGCGGCGCAGTCGGCTCTGCGCAGCGAGTCATTGATAAATATCCGGGCGCGGAAACGCGTCTCAGACGCTCCGCGTGGATTGTGGTTGCACACGGCTCGTTTGAACTGGCCGAGTATCCGCAGGCTGAACGCGGTTACACCGAGGTGCTGAAGGTCACACCGGAAAACGACGAGTCTCACGCCAAGTTTGTTGATAACCTTGCAGCCTCCATCTACAAGCAGGGTGAGATCGCAAGGAACGCACAGGACTATCGCGCAGCTGCCGATCACTTCCTGAGGATTCGCACGGCGGCGCCTACATCCACAATCCGACCGACGGCCGAGTACGACGCGGGCGCTGCGCTGGTTGAGTTGAAGGATTGGAAAGCAGCCGCAGGCGTGCTCGAGGCTTTCCGCAGCAGCTACCCGAAACACAAAATGGCGGGCGAGGCCACCAGGCTGATTGCGCGTGCCTACCGGGAGAGCGGCGAGTTGTCGCAGGCCGCCGGGGAGTACGAGCGGCTGGCGTCCGAGTCGACAGATGACTCCGTGCGCAGGGAGTCGCTGCTCGTCGCAGGCGACCTCTACCAGCAGTCGAACACAAATGAGAAAGCTTTGCAGGCGTACCGACGCTACGTCACCGACTTTCCTAAGCCGCTCGAGACGGCTCTCGAGACCCGTTTCAAAATCTCCGAAATATACAAAGCGGCGCACGATGAGTCTCTGTATCAGAAAGAGCTAACGGAAATCGTACGCATCGACGCGGCGGGAGGTGCGGAGAGGACCGGCCGTACCCGGACCCTTGGAGCACGTTCGGCGCTGGTCCTGGCGGAACAGCTGTATCAGGGTTTCGTGGCGGTAAAGCTGCGGCAACCGTTCGAGGTCAGCCTGAAAGAGAAAAAGCAGCGCATGGATGACACGATCAAGGCCATGAACGGATTGGTGGACTACGAAATCGCCGACGTCACGGCAGCCGCCACGTTTTACATGGCTGAGACCTACTTCGATTTCAGTCGGTCACTGAAGGAGTCGGAGCGCCCAGCCGAGATGAAGGGGGCGGACCTGGAAAAGTTCGAGGCGGACCTCGATGAGGCAGCGTATCCATTCGAGGATAAAGCCATCAAGGTGCATGAGAAAAATATGGAAATGCTGCACGCCGGTGTCTTCAATGACTGGACGCAGAAGAGTCTCAGCAGGCTCGTTGAGATGGTGCCGGGCCGCTACGCGAAAAACGAAATGAGCAGCGGCTTCATTGGAGCAATTGACCGTTATGCGTATCGCACGCCGCTAGCACAGGCACGGATCGAGGCAGCGAGCAACAGCGCCACGACGCCCAGCAACGCGGGCCAAACCGCCAGCAACGGCAGCACAACGCCGAACAGTGTCGGCACGGCGCCGAGCAACGGCAACACAACGCCTGGCAATCCGGAGCAGACGGCTCAACCGGCACCGACGACAACCAAGCCGGAACAAACAACGCGCCCGGCGCCGATCGCGGTGAACCAAGGAGCGGTGAAACATGCCAATCCACAATAGGACCCGGTCGCTAAACGCGATCTACCGCGGGATGCTGTGGCTGCTTCTTTCCCTCGTGCTGGGCTGCGGATCCGCTGCCCGACGGCCGGTGACCGCACCAACGACGAAGGCCATCCAACCCGTCGCACCGCCGGCCACGGTCCCGGAATTCGAGCGGGATGCAGATGGGTTTACGCTGACGCAGCAGCAGGCGCCAGTTCCAGACGAGGTGCGCGCCGAGTACGATGAGGCGGTGCGCATGCTCGGAGCAGCGCAATATGATCCCGCAATCGCCTTGCTCCTCAAGGTAACGGAACAGTCTCCTACGTCAACGGCAGCGCACATCAACCTCGGCATTGCATACGCCCGCACTGGCGACCTGGCTCGCGCCGAGACTAGCCTGAGGAAGGCTCTGGAGTTGAGTCCGCACCACGTAGCCGCGTACAACGAGCTTGGCCTGGTGCAGCGACGGAAGGGAGAGTTTGCGAAGGCGCGCGCCAGTTATGAGGCGGCATTGGCGCAGTTTCCCGATTATCACTATGCGCACAGGAACCTTGCCATTCTGTGCGACCTATATCTCGGGGATTACACGTGTGCGCTGCAGCATTACGAAGCATACAGCCGGCTCGTTCCCAACGACGCTGAGGTTGTCAAATGGATTGCCGACCTTCGCAAACGCGCGAGCCGAAAGGAGAAGTCATGAGGTACCTGGTGTGCATGTTGCTGCTGGCGAGCTGTGTCGCCCAGTCTGACAAAAAGCCGGGAACCAAACCC
>DATAEJ010000251.1:0-10374 GCA_036258095.1 Candidatus Angelobacter sp.
GGGTGAAGGTGAAGGGCTCGGACCGGATCCCGCGCTGCCGCCGGCGCGTGGCGCCGCCACCGCGATCCCGGCGTTGGCTGAAGCCACCACGCCACCAGCCGCACCGGCCGCTCCGGCGCTCGCCTGCTCAAGCCGCGGATCGAAGACAAACAGCCATTCGTTGTATTGGCTGGTGTCGTTGAATTCCTTGATCCCGGATTTCTTGCTGGTGCTGGCCACGCCGATAATCGCTCCACCGCCGATCGTCGGACCGTTACCAATATTGCTCGTCTTAAGCGAACCGAGGTTGCCGGCTTGTCCACTTTGTCCGCCCAACGTGTTGCCGGCTAGCGTATTCCCGCCCGATGTATTGCCGGCGAGAGTGTTTCCGCCTAATGTATTGCCGCCGCTCGTATTGCCGCCAGCGCCGCCTGCCCCTCCGCCGGTGAAGGTGCTGCCCTGTATGCCGGGATTACCGCTGCCCTGCAGTCCGGGATTGTTGTTTTGCGGGATCTTGATCTCCGCCTCACCCGCGTGCACCAGGTGCCACTCATCTTCACCCGTGATCGGGTCTTTATACTTCTTCCGCAGGAAGCGAATGTGGTTGGTATCCATCAACTGGTCGATCGAAGTCGGGTACGTACCTTGTTTGTGATAGAACTTCTTGACTGCGCGAGCGTATTCCTTGCCGCGATTCACCAGCTCTTCTTCTTTCTCCCGCTGGATCTGCTGCGCAATCCGGGGCGCTCCGGCGGAAAGAGCAATCAGGATCAGCGTGACCATGATCATCACGGCCAGCAGCATGTAACCTTTTTCGCTGTGTGGTCGCGGCTTCGCTTTGTACTTCACAAAACTCATTTTGCGGTGAGCGGAATGGATTGCTTGTTGTTGTGCAGCACGTCTTCAATCAGGACAGAGTTAGGCTGAATCTGCACGACCCTGTATTTGCGATCGATGATGTCGCCCTGTTGCGCTACAAAGATCGTCTGCGCGGCTCCTTCTCCGGCCGCCAGGAAGACCTTTTTGGGTTCTTCAGGCTTGTTGGCGAAGCCGTAGAACTTGACCGCAATCGGCGGCGGTGGCGGTGGTGTTGGCGCCACGTAAGGCGTGGGCGTCATTTTCACAGGTGCGATCGGCGTCGGTGTCGGCAGCGCCTGCATCTCGAAGATGTTTCGCCCTGCTTCGTACTTCACTTTTCGGCTGGCATCCAGAATGTCCAGCCTCACTCGGGGATCCAGGTTGTTTTGCGCAACCTGAGTGTTGGGGCGGGCGGCGGGCGAGGTCGCCGGCGGAGCAGCCGAACTGGCATTTTCCGTACCGCTGAAGTCGTAGATTACAACTCCGGCGCCAATCGCCAGCAGTAGGGCCATCACGATCAACTGCTTCTTGTTTTCCGCTCCTAGTTTCACTCGTCCTCTATGCCTCGGTTACGCGGCTTCCTTCAGGAAAGTCCCGAATTTGATCTGCAGTGTCACTGTGCCGCTTTCCTGGGCGCTGTTCAGCGTGATCTGGCGGATCACGAAAAAAAGTTTCTCCTGCTCCAGCGCGTTGATAAATCGCGCCACTTTGGCGTAGTCGCCGCTGACCGTCGTGTCGATCTCCACGCGTTGCACGTTGGGCAGGTCGCCTTTATCGCTGTGTTCAACGCTATATTTGATCGATTGCGCGTTGACGCCGGTTTCGTGCGTGACTCTTTGCAGGGCGGCCGAAACCTGCGACCACTGGCTCGGGATGCGGTCCTGGTACATCCCTTTGATGTCCTGGCGCGTTTGTACCAGCTGTATATCCAGTCCCTTTAGCGGGGCGACCTCCCGCTTGAGCTCATCCACTTGGGCCTGGAGAGTTTGTTTTTTTGCGCGTAATTCTGAAGTGCTGGAGCCTGGCAATACCATGTAAATAAGCAGCGCTACATCCATCACGCAGAGTACCGCCAGCACAATGTAAAGGCGCTTTTTGAGCTGGGCAAAATCCTTCATTTACATGCCCTCCCTTTTGGCGGCCCGCATGTTCATGGGCGCGGGAGGTATGTACTGGGTTTCGATATTGAACGTCCAGTTGCCGGAAGGCTGGCCAGGACGGCTGGTTTCCGGCCTCTCTTCCTTTATCTCAGGTAAACGGAAACGCTCAGAGGCCTCCATGTGTTTCTGTAGTTCCAGCGCGTCGTCATGGCGCTCCCCTTTGATCGTCAGCTTCAGCCTTACCTTGTTGTCCGGCGTAAGCTCCGGCGCCACCGAAGCAAGGTAGGCACGCTTTGGCATGATCCGTTGCAGGTCGTTAAACAACTGCGTCCATGAAAAAGCGCGGCTGGCAATCTGCCGGTTCCAGAAATTCTTCTGCTCCGTCACGTCGCGGTTATCGGGCCGGTTTTCGATTGCTTCCGCCGCTACGCGTTGCTGCTGGAGCTCGGAAATGTGCTTCTCGAGTTGCTTGATTTCTTTCCCCGATTCAGACGTCGCTTTGAAATTCCATATCGCGAAAACCAGGAGCACGACGAATGTCACGGCGGCAATCGCTATGGCCAGAGTGGCCCGCCATAGGAAAAGCCGGACGACTTCATACTTCTGTGTTGCGAGATTTACGTTTACGCGCATTATCCCAGCAAGGCCCCCGCAATTCCCGCCATTGCTGAAGGGGGAATGGTGTCACCGCCCAGGTTCTGGTCGGAAGTGATGTCCGGCGTCAGTTCCTGCACTCTGGCTCCGGTGTGTTCGTGGAGCAGCGGACCAACCTCATCAATCGGCAGCAACCCGCCAAGATAGATCTGCTCTATGCGAGCCCCAAAAGTGTCTTCAAAGAATACGATCGAGGGCAAAACGCCTTCTGCCAGTTCAGCAGCGGTTACCCCCGCGCCCTGCGGATTCTCCAGTGTGCGGACGAGCCGCAATTCATTGTTCTCCGCCGCCGCAATCGTGATGTTCGTGGAATCCACCTTCAGCAGCAGCGTCGGCTTTTGTCCTTCAACGATCCCGAGCGCAGCCAGGGATGACGGCAGCAGCACGCCAGGCAAGTAGCCCAGATCGCGCAACGCCGCCTCGTATTCCTCCACAATGGCGCGAGGAGACACGGCTGCTACCACGCGCACACTGTTGATCGCCCGCTTGATCTCGTAGGAAACCGCCGCCTGTTCCACGTCAAAGGGCAACGACTTTTTCAGCCGGAAACGGATCACCGGATCGGTCTCTTCCAGTTTTGTGGGCAGGGTTTCGAAATCCAGCAAGAGAACCCGGCAGGCCGCATCAGGAATTACAACCGTTATGTCCCTGGATTTGCCGCCCACGGCTGAAAGCGCCCCGCTGATGGCCGTACGTAGCGCCTGGGCATTGAGCACATTGGGCGCGTTCAGGCCCGGTGCGATAGTCCCTGCCGGCAACTGCCGCGTGGTAAACATCTCCACCCGGGACGAATGGTCTGACGCGCGCGCCGCAATCACGCGGTCCAGCATGATCTCGCAGGCCAGCCGCGGACGCAGGTTCGACTTGGGATTCAAACTCGCCATCTTTATCTTGTAGTCTCGATGAACGTGACTTTGTTGATTTCCTTCATTGTCGTGATCCCGTCGCGCACGCGAGCCAGTGCGGACTCGCGCAAGAACCGCATTCCCTCGTCGTGTGCCGCTTTACGAATTTCCGATGACGGCCGTTTTTCGAGGATGAGTTCACGAACCCGGTCAGACAGATCCAATAACTCGTGAATCGCGGTTCGCCCGTGGTACCCGGTTCCGGCACATTCAATGCAACCGGCCCCTTCATAGAATTTGGTGTTGCGCCATTCTTGCGGATTCAGGCCGAAGCTGTCCAGTTCCTCGTCTGAGTACCGCACCTGCGTCTTGCAGTGCTGGCAAATCGTACGTACCAGTCTCTGTGCCAGCACGCAGTTAAGCGCGGAAACAAAGTTGTAGGGCTCCACACCCATGTTCAGGAAGCGGCCCAGCACGTCGACCACGTTGTTGGCGTGCACCGTGGTGAAAACCAGGTGTCCCGTGAGCGCCGAGTTAATGGCGATCTGCGCCGTCTCCTGGTCGCGGATTTCGCCCACCATGATCTTGTCGGGGTCATGACGCAGGATCGAACGCAACCCGCGGGCGAAGGTCAGTCCCTTCTTCTCGTTCACCGGGATCTGGGTGATGCCGTGGATCTGGTACTCGACCGGGTCCTCAATCGTGATGATCTTGTCTTCGTCGGTCTTGATCTCATTTAGCGCAGCGTAAAGTGTGGTCGTTTTTCCGGAGCCCGTAGGACCGGTCACCAGCACCATCCCGTAAGGTTCGGCGATGTAGCGGCGGAACTTGCGCAGGTCTTCTTCGGCGAAGCCCACCACATCCAGAACAAGATTGCGGAACTTCTCGCTCATCGATTCCTTGTCCAGCACGCGGAGCACGGCATTCTCGCCATGGATCGTCGGCATGATGGAAACACGGAAGTCGATGAGGCGGCCGTTGTATTTCACGCGGAAGCGGCCGTCCTGCGGGACGCGGCGCTCGGCGATGTCCAGCTCACTCATGACCTTGATTCGCGTGATGATCGTCGAATGATGTTCTTTGGCCATGGGCTGCATTGCCTGCTGCAGCACGCCGTCGATGCGGTATTTCACCACCACGGAATCGCTTTCGGTCTCCACGTGGATATCGCTGGCCCGCTTCTGCAGTGCCGTGAAGATCGTTGTATCCACCAGGCGAATGATCGGGCTTACATCCGCTTCTGCCGTCGCGGTAATGCGGTCGATGGAAATGTTCTCATCGCTGCTCTCTTCTTCGCGGACGACGTCGAGCACAAACCCTTCGCTGGCTTCCTCCAGAACGCGCTGGGATTGCTCAGTCTTTTTCAGGATGTCATTGATCTGCGTGAGCGTGGCCACTTTGGTTTTGACGCGCCGATTCAGCAGCAGGCCGATTTCGTCGATCATCATCAGCTTGCTAGGGTCGGCGATGGCAATCCAGAGCGTGCCTTCGTGCTCTTCCAGGGGTACGAAGCTGTACCTGAACATCAGGTCCACGGGAACGCTCTTGAAGAGCTCCGCATCCAGATGGTAATCACGTAAATCTATGAATTCGCAACGATAGCGGGCCGCCAGTTCGCGAGCACGCTGCTCCGGGCTGGCCATAGCGGCGGCTTGCGGCGCGCCGTTTTCCACGGTAATAGCTGTATTTCTCTGTTCCATAAAACCTACTGTTGTATCTGCGCTCCCAGCGAGAAGATCGGCAGGTAAAGTGAGATCAACACGAACGCCACCGTAACACCCATAAAGATCAGCAGCACCGGCTCAATCAATTGCAGTGCCGCGGCAAGCGAGTTCTGCACATCTTCTTCAAAGAATTCCGCAATGGAATTCAGCATGGTGGGCAAAGCGCCCGTTGACTCGCCGACCTCAACCATTTCAATGGCGAGTTCGGGAAAAAACCTGGTTTGCTCCAGGCTGTATGCAAGCGCCTGGCCTTCACGCACTCTCCGGGCGGCGATGTTCACGTTTTCGGAAATTTTGAAGCTGTTGATGGACTGGCTGGCAGTCTCCAGTGACGGTACCAGCGGCAGGCCACCGGAAAGCAAGGTAGACAGCGTGCGGCTGAACATCGCCACCTGATATTTCATCCAGATCGGACCGAACAGCGGCAGGCGGAAGCGCAGGGCGTCCAACGCACGCGCACCTCGTTCCGACCGAACATACAAGGTTATTGAAACCACAATGCCGGCCAGCGAAAGCAGAATCAGCAGATAATGGCTCTGGATTGCAGTACCGATCCCCAGCATGAAAATCGTGGTCGCCGGCAGCTTCGCATTCAGCGAACTGTAAAGGCTGGCGAACTGCGGCACCACGTAAGTCATCAGGAATGTGAGCATTACCACCAGGGCACTGATCAGCAGCCCCGGATACCAGAGCGATGACAGCAGTTTCTTGCGAAACGTGAGCGAAACGCGCTGAAACGTGATGTAACGGCCCAGGACTTCTTCCAGATTGCCGCTTCGTTCACCTGCAAGCACCGTCGTGGTGTAGATCTTTGAGAGATTCCCCTGCGCAGCAAAAGCATCAGACAGCAGCTCGCCGCTCTTCACCCGCTCCTGTACGTTTTCCAGCATGGACTTGAAGTAGGCGTTCTTCTGCCTCTTTGCCAGCAGGTTCAGCGATTTCAGAATCGGCAAGCCTGCCTTGATCAGGGTCAGGAATTGCTGGTTGAAGATCAGGAATTCTTCGGTTTTGATCTTCTTTTTGCGGCCGCCTGTGCGCAGCGCGACCAGGCCCTGCCTGCCCTTTACGGAATAAACCAGGAACCCCTGTTGGGCGAAGCGGTCACGGATTTCCTGCTCGGAAATGCCGTTTTCTGTTCGTTCAAGCACGTGCCCGCGCTCGTCGGCCAGTTTTACCAGGAATTCTGCCATGGGATGGTTGTTGCGGGGAAAACTCCAGCTGCTCCTTGCTTTAAGTCTAGCATTCTGCGGGGGATTTACCCCGTATACACCAAGAATGGGGGGAGAAGATTATTATTGCGCAAATCGGCAATTAATTTCCCTAATTCTTTGGTTCTTTAGTGACTAAGGGTAACGGGCACTATTGGGTTACGTGCTCATCCAGAATGGTCTCTGTTCCAGGCGGCGGGTTGAAACGAAAGAGGCTGTCCTGCACGGGAACGCCTTCCTCAATCTGCGAGAAACGGAAATCCGTGCTGCTTCCGTCAATCTCGTGGATGAGAATGCGAGTGATCTGGTGGTTCGGTGAGATTTCCAGCAGGACGTCGGAAACACGATCTTTCATCCCCTTCGGGATGCCGCGCAGGACTGTGTCGCCCTGGTTGAGCGGAATGATGTCCGGAGCAAGCGAAAGTCCTTCCAGTTCTTTGTCCAGCTTGAGCTTGCCCAGCAGGTAGCGAACCGGCGATCGCAGATCATCGAGCTTCCTGACCGGCGCTTTTCGCGCCTGGCGCTCTCCGGGAACGTAAAAGTAGGCGTTCTGCGAGTCTGTGAGAAACAGCTTGGGGCGAGGCTCTGTGTACTCCCACCGCATTTTGCCGGGCTTTTTCAGCCACAGAGTACCGCTTTCTGTACGAGAGATCCCCGGTCCCTGATAAATCTCCTCAAAAGATGCCTTCAGGGTCTTTAAGTTGCCGTAGTGTTCGTCAACGGCATGGGCCAGCGCCTTTGCGTCCGTTTGGGCGGACGCAGGCACGCCGAGGAGCAGGGGGATGACCAATAACAAACAAAATTTATGCATAACGGGAATACTGTTTAGATTCAGAACGGCCGCTCCTCGTTGTGCTGCCACTCTCCCAGATATGGGAATTGCGCCGGATCCTTTACATCCACTTTGCCGTCCGGCTTCAATTGGTAGGGCTCTCCATGAGGATCAATGGGCAGACCGGAAAGCAAGCCGGCGCGGATCATGTCAGTCCAGCTCGTCGGTAATGCCCCGGTGCGTTCCCGATAGAGCTGAACGCGTCGCTGTAGTTCGGTGATATCCGTATCTGCGCGTATCGAAACCAGATGGGTCAGGGCAGTCTGTCGCACGTCCTTATCCGGAGTGGTCTCATAAACAGCCTCCCATAGCGCAGTGGACGTTGTGATGTCTTTCGAGTGCTCGGCCATTCTTGCGGCCATGACTTTCATCCACGGAAGCGCACCGGGAATTTCTGAACCCTTTTCAAAGGCGACTTGTGCGGCCTTGGGATCGTGGCGGTCCATGTAATGCACGAATCCAAGCGTGAAATAAAGCCGCCAGTAAGTTGGATTCTCGCGTATTCCTTTTTCGATGAGGGCGACGGCTTTATCGGGCTGTCCTGCGCCTTCGGGGGGCCGCTGCGATAGAAACACTGATCCGTAGTCATAAGCGACGATCAGCTGCGGATCGAGGTCGGTTGTGATGTCGAGCAGCGGGTAAAGAAGGTTGTAATGGGTGGAGTGGCGTGCGTGCCTGCCGCCGAAATACTGGACTGCGCGCGTCCAATAAATGTTCGCGAGCAGGCCGGAGTAGCCCAGGCTCAGCCGCTTGAGCGTTTTGCCTGAAGGCAGATACAGCACATCTTCCAGGGTGGTCTCGGGGCCGCGTATCCGTTCCAGATGATGCAATGCAAGCACCGATCCGGTGAACGAAAGCACCAGCAAGAGAACAAAACCCGTGGTTAGGCGTGTGCGCTTCATTTCAGGTTTCGTCGCTCAAACACCAGCACAGCGGCAGCGGTGACGGCGGCCGAGTACAGCAGCGCGTACACAGAGTTGTAAATGATCAACGCTCCCGCGATCCGCTGATCATGTGCGACTCTTGAGATCACATTCAGCGTGGAGAAGTTTGGCACCAGGTAAGCGGTGCCGGTGGCCAGGAGACCGGTGAGCCCGTGAGCCGCTGAAGCGAAATCGCGCAAATCGTCCGCAAACGTACCGATCACAAAAAGAGCGAACGCGAAGATTGCGGAGAAGATCGGCGTGGAGAAGGATGAAAACAAAAGTGTAACGGCAGTGACAATGAGGAATTGCAACAGGCTGAAATAAACCGAAACCAGCAGTGGAGCGTCACCGGCGTGCAATCCTCGATCCGTGATGAACAGGGCGATGTAGAAGCCCAGAGTCATCAGCAAAGCATTGACGGTCAGCGTGAGCATCAACCCCAGATACTTACCGACAATGAACTCCCAGCGCCGCACTGGCCGCGAAAGGATCGTATAAAGCGTTTTCTTCTCGATCTCCTTTGAGACAAGGCCGATGCCTATGAAAATTGCAATCAGCACTCCGAACAGCGAGATCGAACTCAGGCCCACATTTACCAGGATCAGCCGCTCCATCCCGATGGAAATCTGCGAAAACAGGGGAGCGCTGGCCAGCAACAGCAGGACGAAGACGATCAAGTTGTAAAGCACGCGATCGCGAACCGCCTCGCGGAATGTGTTCAACGTGATGGCGGAAAGTCTCTCGGTCATACGCGCGCGGGCTCCTGCTCTGAAGTCTTCGCCAGGAAGTACTCTTCGAGGGTTCCATGAAGCGGAGTCACCGAAACCAGACGCGCACGTTGCTGCCGCAGCAACTCAAGCAATGAATCCAGATCGGTTGATTTCACCGTCGCGCGCACGAGCTCCCCGGTGACATGAGAATCCAGCACGAAGCGTTGCGCGACCTGCAGCGCAGCGGCGCCTTCCCAGATAACTTCACTCTTGTCTCCGCCACCGGAGCGCAGGTCTTTCATTACGCCCACCCCACGGAGTTCCCCTTTGTGGACCACCGCCACGCGATCGCAAAGCGCTTCAGCGTCAGAGAGGATGTGGGTTGAGAAAAAGACCGTCTTGCCTGCGTCCTTAAGGCCCTGAATCAACTCGCGGATCTCGTGCCGGCCAAGCGGATCGAGGCCTGACATTGGCTCGTCAAGGAAAACGACCTCAGGATCGTGGACGATGGCCTGCGCAATCCCGACTCGCTGCAGCATTCCTTTTGAGAACTTGCGCAGCTGCTTGTTGCCTACGTCGCCAAGTCCCACCTGGTGCAACAGCTCCGGAACGCGCTGCTTGCGTGTTGAAGCCGAGAGTCCGGAGAGCCGGCCGTAGTAGTCGAGCACCTCGGGGGCGCTCAAATAGTCGTAGAAATAGGGCTGCTCAGGCAGGAAGCCGATTCGTTTTCGAACATCAGGATCGTGGTATGGTTTGCCAAGGATCGTGGCTGAACCTGCAGTTGGGAAGATAAGCCCCATCAGGAGCTTGAGCGTAGTGGTTTTACCTGCTCCATTGGGACCCAGGAAGCCGAAGGTCTCGCCGGCATTCACGGCCAGCGTAAGGCCCTTGAGCGCAGGGCGGAGCTGTTTTTTCAGGAACCCGACCGAGTAGCTCTTGGAAAGCCCTTCGATCTCTATTGCATGCATGGGGAATGGACGCTTCGGTGCTGATTTTAATGGAAATGGATTGGCCGCTTCAAATCAGTCTAATTACCTATAGCGACGTACCCTGTGGGATCTGCGCATCCCGGACGAGTTACGGCCGCAGCAAGCTTTCCTGCAGGGTTGACCTGTTGGCGCACCGTTCCGTCGTCAAAAGCGCAGTAATTCTGCGCTCCGCTGTTTGCCCAGGAGAATGGCGTCGCCGT
Source organism: Candidatus Angelobacter sp. (assembly GCA_036258095.1). Classification (GTDB taxonomy): domain Bacteria; phylum Acidobacteriota; class Terriglobia; order Terriglobales; family Acidobacteriaceae; genus Angelobacter. Next base: position 10,026 of record DATAEJ010000251.1, read on the forward strand.
ACCCGCGTAATCGAAAAATGGCTCACTGCCCGCAGTCGACGTCAAATAGTATTGGTAGCCGCTCTTGAGGCACGGCTCGGCAGCACAGCCGAGTACGTTATCGACCAGGCATGCGTGAGTCTGGTCACAAGGAGTGCCAGGGCCAAGCTTTTGTAGCGTATTGGCAAAGCCAACGGCGGCGCCGAAGTTCGTCGAATATACCGCCTGCGAGTTATGAATGTTGCGCAACGTCGCAGCGGCCGCGCTTTGATTTGCCTGCATCCTGGAACGGAGGAGGTTGGGAATGGCAATAGCAGCGATCACCAGAATAATCGCTACAACGATCAGCAACTCTATGAGCGAAAACCCC
>DATAEJ010000252.1:0-37003 GCA_036258095.1 Candidatus Angelobacter sp.
AGGGAAGAAGGTCACGCAGAAGATTTCGAGGCAAAAGCAAAGCCCCCGCTTGGGGCGAGGGCTTTTGGTTACCTCAGGGGCTAAAGTCCGAGTTCCTTACAGCGCTGTTCCGCAGACCTAAAGGTCTGCTCCACCCGGAACCCAGCAAAACGGCAGGTCAGCGAAGAAGAAGCACTCAGCAGTCAGCACTCAGCGATGAGCAACGCCTGGGGGTTGTCAAAATAACTCGCCTCACCCCAGCAACGTCATGAACTTCTGGGCCATTTCCGGCGCAATGGAGGCTTTCCACTGCTGGGCTGCCGCGGTGATCGTGGCTTTCTGGTTGCGTCCGAACATCTTTTCACCCAGGATCTCAATTTTGACCTGCTGGCGCGGGACGAACAGGCAGGTCGGGGTGGACTGCTTGCGGCCTAACACAACCTCGTTACCGACGAAAAAGATGAGGTCGTCAGTGGCCATGCGGCGCGCGCGCCAACGCACATTGTTCTTGCCGAACTTTTGAGCGGTGAACTCCACCATGTCCGGCGCGGTGGCGGGATCGGCGGTGCGAAGCTGGTCAAGCATGGTGGCGAATTCCATATTTGTCGCGGGATCAGCGGCGGCAACCAGCGCAGCGTACTTGGAATAGCCGGCGTAGGTGTTCCACGCGCCTACCAACTGGAGGATTGCAACCACGGGATGGCCCACAACCCCTGAGTTGGAGACGATGTTCATGACGAATCCGTAAAGATTCCACAGGCCCAGAACGCCCAGCGTGGCGGCGGAGACCAGGATGACCTTCGGCTCGCGTACCTTCTTTTCATACAGGCCTTCAGCGATCAGCAAGACGCCGAAGGCGAGGTTCACCCAGCCGAAATGCGCGGTGGTGGAGAGTAGGACCAAGCCGATAACGGCGGAGAAGGCTCCCCAGCCAAGGCTCTCCCAGGCGCTGCGGTTCAGCGCACGGTCAAACTGGTGAAGGGAAGCGGCTACGTTGAGCTTGTCGATTCTGGACGTTACGGCAATTGCCGGTTGTGCCTGTGCCATGGGCAGGATATATACAACGGGATCGGCGAAGGGTAAATAAGGGAAAAGAAGCCGTTGGTAATTGGTAATTGGCCAAGCCGAAGAAGCAATCAGCGAAGAGGCAATTAGCAATTGGCCAGCCAAGAAGCACTCAGCAATCAGTCATTAGGAAAAAGTAAATAGCAGGTAGCAGAATCGTGAAACGGGCACAAATGTAAACCCGAGCTGGGCAGGAAAGTTGCCGTATTTATTTCGCCTGGCTAAAGCACTTTTCTATTGACAGCATGGCGTAGATTAGACGAAGATAGAACGCTTTTTGCTGTGGCGGAAGCTCCAGTACTGCGGTTGGCGGTTGTGTCTGGAAGGTCTTTGACAATTTTAGCTACTAGCTGCTGGCTTCCAGCTTAAGGCTCAGCCTCGAAACTGTTAACGAAGTGGTAAACCTTGGACCGAGGTAGCGAGGCGGTTCCGACGCTTGGGTGACCCAAGAAAAAGCTGGGTGGCCCAGTGGAATAAGTCTGGGTGACCCAGTGGAAAACGTTGGGTGACCCAAGGGTCGAAATCGGCAAAGTACTTTGTTTTCTGTGAAAGCGCCGAAAAACAAGGGGGCACCCCCTCTAAGGTTTACCGGTTGATAACATATTTCACCGCAAAGGGCGCCGGGGACGCCGGGAAAGATGGGGTAGCCACTGCTGAACACGGACGGATCGGTTGGGACAGCGTTGGGAGAGATTGGGACGTCGCAATGGGACGATCTTGGGACACATTGGGACGACGTTGGGATCAATTGGGACGAAGGCCGGGGGGGGAGTACAGATCGCACGTAATCGCCGGAATCGCCGTAGTCGCCGGAATCGGAAAGGCAAAACCATTTGCCACAGATGAACACGGACGAGCGCAGACTGGTCTTGATGGACCTTGATGGAGGACGTTGATCAGGCTTGATGAGGCCTTGATGAAGCCTTGATGGATGTTGATGAACCTTGATGAAACGGGGAGGGGTAGAGGAGGGCCAGACCGTTTACCGTTCAGACCGTTCACAAAGATCGCCGTAATCGCCGGAATCGTCGGAATCGGAAAACCAAAACCATTTGCCACAGATGAACACGGACGAGCGCAGACGGGTCTTGATGGATATTGATGGAGGACGTTGATCAAGGAAAAGCTATTGAGACGTGCTGACAATCGCGAGCGCGCTTGTTCCCTTGGCTACCGGATAGGCTGCCGGGGTAAGCGGAGCGGCATGGTTCCCTTCCGCGCGAAAGGCGCGCAGCTGTGACGCGGAGCGGTCAAGCACATACATGAACTGCTGGTCGCGGGTGAGGACGGAGGTGGAAGGGGACTGTTCCGCCGAGTCGTTGAGGGTCGAGTCGTTGAGGGATGCACCGGTCTCGGTCACGGAAATTCCCGTAGCGGTGAGGTGGCCGTCGCGGGACTGGAGCATCAGCTGGTTGTTGGCGTCGAGAACGAATGGACTCTGAACGGAGGACCGCGGTGCTAAGACCCGCAGGTGGTTGATCGCGGTGACGTGGCTGAGATGGAGCATGCCGGTGGCCGAATCAACGGCAAAGAGTGAGACCCTTTTCTGCCCGACAACCGCGAGCCTGCCATCGAGGGCGAGCATTTTGATCGTGGGTTCGGCAAGCGGAACTGTGCCCTGCGGCAAGGGTGATAAAGAACCGTCAGATTCGACCTTGAATCCGGAGATGGAGCCCGCCGGCGAGCCGGAAGCGGCCACGAAGACGAACTGCGGAACAGTGGCCGTGGCAGCCATGGGAGAGGGCGTGGGCGTGGCGGGAATCGGTGAGATGGTCGGAGACGGAGTCGGGATACCGCCAGGAGTTGGGCTCACGGTGGGCGTGATGCCGGGAGATGGAGTGGGGCCGGTGTTGACGGCTATGCGGCGCGGTGAGATCTGGCATCCGGCGATCACCGCCAGAAACAGCAGCATGGAGAGAAGCACAGGCTGCTGCGGGAAAATGCGTTTACGTTCGAGAACGGGCGAAACTTTCACCTTTGAGAGGATGCGGAGGGGAGAGGCGCTGTTGGCCCGTTACTTTGGTGCAGAGAAGAGGACGTTGAGGGAAACGCTTTATTTGCGCAGCTCTCAATGGGATGTGACAATGCTGTATGCACAAAAACACCGCCTTTGTCTGGACCCTCATACTGTGCCTGGCCGCAGCAGGAGCTGCTCTGGCTCAGGGAACATCCGCACCGAAAAAGCCGGCCGGAACGGCAGCAGCGCCGAAAGCCAGCCCGTCGCCGACGCCGAAAGCGAGCTCGTCGCCCACGGCTTCCCCTTCGCCCGCTGCGAACGCTTCGCCGTTCAAGACGCCGAAGGAGCGGATCAGCTACGCGCTGGGCATGAGCCTGGGAACGAACATCAGCAAGAATAATGTGGATGTGGACCAGAACCTGATCGAGCAGGGCTTGAAAGATGCGATGGCAGGCAAGCCGCAGATGACCGAGGACCAGGCGCGCGCCGCGTTCACGGAACTGCAAGGCGAACTTCGGGCCAAGCAGGAGGCAGAGCAGAAAGTGGCAGCCGAGAAGAACAAGAAGGAAGGCGCTGATTTCCTGGCCGCCAACAAGACGAAAGAAGGCGTGAAGACCACGGCGAGCGGCCTGCAATACAAGGTCATTAAGGAAGGCACGGGACCGAAGCCGACGGCCACTGACAAGGTTGAAGTCAACTACCGCGGTACGCTGATCAACGGCAAGGAGTTTGACAGCTCTTACAAGCGCGGCCAGCCTGCTACGTTCCCGGTCGGCAACGTGATCAAGGGCTGGACGGAAGCGCTGCAGCTGATGCCGGTTGGCTCCAAGTGGGAGCTCTATGTCCCGGCGGACCTGGCGTACGGCGATCGCGCAGCAGGGCCGGACATTGGGCCGAACTCGACGTTGATCTTTGAGGTCGAGTTGCTCTCGATTGTGCCGAGCGAAGAGAAAAAGCCGGCGGCAGAGCCCCCGAAGCCGGAAGGCGAAAAGAAGCCCGAAGCTGAGAAGAAGCCGCCGACCGGAAAGTAGTTGTACGGCAGTTTTGCTGATGAGCCGCCGGCGTGGAGTCGGCGGCTTTTGATTGATGCTTGCGCGCGATGCTAGCGGCGCTTTTTTGCGCCGGATTTTTTTGAGACGTCCTTTGAAGGCTTGCGTTTGGATCGCGACTTCGCGGGCTGGCCTTGTCGTGGCTGCGCTTTTAAGCAGGCTTCGATCTGCCGGATGTGGTTGATGTCGTGACCGGCGGTGAGCTTCATCAGTCGCACGATGCTCTCCTGGCCGCGCTCTTCGTGCATGCCGTAGTTGTTCCAGAGGTCGCGGGAGACGGTCTTGAGCAACACCAGGTTCCCTTCCCGCACGGCGCGGAAGGTGGCGAAAGATTGTTTGGGATCGCGGCGCGCGTACTTGAAGGTGTCGGCCCACAGGTCCTGATCGTAAGCCTGGATGGCAACGCCGTTGGTGGCGAGAATCTGGCGCAGGCGATAGGCGACCACGGTTTCGGTGTCGGCGAGGTGAGCGTAGATTTCACCCGCTGACCACTTGCCCGGAGCAGGCCGTCGCGCCAGCTGCTGTCTGGTCTTTCCGCGCAGGAGGGCGGCGAGCTTTTTGAGTGCGTCGCGCTGCATGCGGAGCGGGTCTTTGTCAGCCGTGTAACTCGTAAGACGATCGATATATTGCTCTACGGTCTCAGCCATCGTGCTTAACACCTCGGTATCCAGTGTGCCTGATGGCCGGGAACTTTGGAAAGGAGAATGGTACCAGCGGCTCTGAAACCAGCACGCGCCAGAGATCATCTAATGTCGATAACCGAACCCATGGAACTTACAGTCTACTCTTCACCCTGGTGCCGTGACTGCCACATAGCCAAGCGTTGGCTGGCACAGCACAACATCGCATTCAAAGAGGTCAATATTGAGGAAGTGCCCGGAGCGGCGGAAGAGGTGATCCGCAACACCGGCAAGCGAGCCATTCCGCAGTTTGTGTTCAACGGCCGCTGGGTCCAGCCCTACACGCCCGGCGAAGGATTCAAGTATGCCGAAATGGCCGAGCTGTTTGGCGTAGGGACAGGCGCACAGTAAGCGCGAGGATCGAGTCAAAAAAAAGCGACGCTTTTCAGACGCCGCTTTTTTCGTGTTCAGTTGTTTAGCTGACTTTGTGCGTGGGTTCCTCTTTCTTATCTGCTGGTCCGCGCCAGCGTAGCGAAGCCGGTATGCGGAGCCGCAACACGCGTTCGCGATGGTGCTCTTCTTCCATGCTGAGTTCGCGGGCGCGAAGCAGGTCTTCGATGGCTACCATGCCCAGCAGCTCAGGATCATTGCCCTGCTTGACTACGGGGAAACGCGTGAGCTGGGTTGTCGCCATCCGGTTGACCACGACCCGCAGCGGCTCTTCCGGGTAGGCGACCAGAGGTTCCTTGCCGACGAGGTCTGCCAGCCTGAGTTGTTTCACCTCAGAGGGGGTCAAGTTAGAGATGGTGTTGGCGAGATCGCCGCGAGTGACTACACCGACCAGCCGTCGCTCGCGATCGATTACCGGGTAGACACGCTGTCCGCGCCCGTTCTCGGGATGGTCCACGGCGTTCCGGACCTCGGCGAGCGTGCTCTCAGCTGGGAAGGCGGAGATGCTGGTGCGCATCACGTCCTGGACGGCGAGCACTTCCATAGGATCGACCACGTATTCGCGTGTGAGATGCTGGCCGCGACGGCTGAGTTTTTCTGTCAGGATCGACCTAGGCAGCGTGAGCGCGGTGAACGCATGCGCCGCCATGCAGGCAATCAGCAGAGGAAAGATGGAATGATAGTCGCTGGTAAGTTCGAACGCGAAAATCACGCCGGTGAGCGGAGCGCCAAGCGCTCCGGAAAGGATCGCACCCATGCTGATCAGCGGCCAGAAGCCCATGCCCTGGTTGGGGAGGAACAGCGCTTCCAGCGCACCAAGCGAACCGCCCATCATGAGCAACGGCGCAAGCACGCCGCCCGAGGTTCCGGAGCCGAGCGAAACCGCCCATATGACAGACTTCACCAGCAGCACGCCGAGTATCAGCTTCAGGGTGAAGTTGCCCTTGAGCAGATCGCCGATTACGTCATACCCAACGCCCAATGCACGTGGGTAGATCAAGCCGCCGATGCCAACTACTGCGCCGCCGATCGCCGGCCACCACATCCAATGGATCTTCTTCAGATGAGCAAAGCCATCCTCGACGCCGTAAACACAGTTGCTCAGCAGTGCCGCGAGCGCGCCGGCCAGTACGCCCGTCAGCAGGCATCCGAACATCACGGCAGGGCTGAACGTGACCTCGTGCGCCGGTACCGGAAAGATTGGTCCTGGGCCGAGCAGGTGGATGCGGGCCGCTTCCGCCGCGACACTTGCAAAGACCACGGGGATGAAACTGCGCGGCTTCCACTCGAAGAGAAGAAGTTCTACCGCAAGCAGGACAGCAGCGAACGGCGCAGCGAATGTCGCAGACATGCCGGCAGCAGCGCCCGCCACGAGCAACGTTTTGCGCTCGGCATTTGTGAGGTGGAAGAACTGCGCAATCAAAGAGCCGAACGCGCCGCCCGTCATGATGATCGGGCCTTCGGCGCCGAATGGTCCGCCGGATCCGATGGCAACCGCCGCGGAGATCGGCTTCAGCACGGCCACGCGAGGCTCCACTCTCGCACCACGCAACAAGATGGCTTCGATTGCCTCAGGAATGCCGTGGCCGCGAATCTTGTCCGAACCAAAGCGGGCCATCAGTCCAACAATGATTCCGCCAATGATGGGAACGAACACAGCGAGCCAGCCAAGGTGGTGTCCTATGGAGACCTCCCGCAACGGCCAGACAGCGGCGGCGGGGGACCTGAACTCAGTGCTGAGAGTCTGGAAGAAAAAGAGATTGGTAAAAAAACCTATGAGTTTAAGCAGCGCAACAGCAACATAAGCTGCCACTACGCCGATAAGCAGAGCGAGGACCGAAATGGGCAACACTCGCCAGGTTGTGGAAAAATCCCGCAGCTCCACGCTGCGCAAAGATGTTTCGTTTATTGCGTCGGAACGAACACCAGGGGCCTGTTCTTTCATGTACCTGCTTTCTTGGATGCAGCCGCGGGCCTCTTGGGCCCGTTACGCGCGGCGTGCTTTCCTGAGTTTTCTTCGGTGAGGCGAACAACCGAATCCACGAGCATGGGACCAATGCTGCGCAATTCCTGGCGCGCCGCGGAACCGAGCCGCCGCAAAAGGGCGTCGCCTTCGCCTGCGATCATCAGAGTGACCTGGCGACGGTCTGACCCTGAACGGGCCCGCTTCAACAGTCCACGCTCTTCGCAACGGTCCACCAGTTCGACGGTGCTGTTGTGATTCAGCTGCATTCTTTCAGCGATGCGGCTGATCGTCGGCACCTGGTCGGCAGGAAGGCCCTTGATGGCCAGAAGCACCTGGTATTGCTGGGGATTCACCCCCAATTCCCGTACTTCATCCTCCATATGCCGCAAAAACCGGCGCAATTGGTAGCGAAACTCGGCCAATGCCGCGTATTCGCCGTCCAGAAGCGTCCTGGATTTTTTATCTTTGATCATTTGATCGCTCCACGATATAATACCAATATTCTGCTAGATTCGAGCCGGGTCCTGTTCCGGGCATGTATGGACGGAACAGGACCCAAAAACTTTTCTGGCACACTCACCAACTCTGTTGTGAACCCGATTAGCCGGCCTCCGGGAGGATGGCGCCGACAGTACCCACACTCAAATGCTTCGCTGTATGACATTATGGCGTTAAAGCCGTTTTCTGCCTAGCTGATTTGACGGATAACCTCCGCCTCCGTTTATGATCAGTGTTTCCGCCCTATCTGCCCTGATCAGGAGAGTTCCCCTTTGATTGCTCGTTATACCCGCCCCGAAATGGGACGAATCTGGAGTGATGAAAACCGATTCCGCTGCTGGCTGAAAGTGGAGGTCGCCGCAAGCCTGACCCTGGCCGATGCCGGGATTGTGCCCCGCGAAGCTGCTGACGCCATCGCCGCACGCGGCGATTTCGACCTGAAGCGAATTCAGGACATTGAAGCCGAGGTGAAGCACGATGTCATCGCCTTCACCACGGCAGTTGCCGAAAAGGTAGGCTCGGAGGCGCGTTGGCTGCACTATGGCTTGACCTCGAACGATGTTGTGGACACCGCGCAAGCTCTACAGATTAAAGAAGCATCACGAATCATCCACGCGGATCTGGAGAGGTTGAAAGAAGTGCTCGGCCGGCGTGCTCAGGAGTTCCGGCACACACCAATTATCGGCCGCACCCACGGCATCCATGCTGAGCCGACCACATTCGGACTCAAGCTGGCCAACTGGTATGCCGAGGTGGTGAGAGATATCGCTCGCTTTGAGCGCTCAGCGGAAGAGATGCGCGTGGGCAAGCTTTCCGGCGCGGTAGGTACGTTCGCGCACCTGGAGCCAGAGTTTGAAGAGAAGATCTGCCGGCGTCTGGGGCTGGAGCCCGCGCCGATTTCTTCCCAGGTGATTCAGCGCGACCGCCACGCCTACTATGTCGCAACCCTTGCGACCATTGCAGCCACACTGGACAAGGTTGCCACGGAAATCCGCCACCTGCAGCGCACTGAGGTTCGCGAAGCCGAAGAGTACTTCAGCGAAAAGCAGAAGGGCTCATCAGCCATGCCGCACAAGCGCAATCCCATTACCTGCGAACAGATCTGCGGGCTTGCCCGCGTGGTTCGCTCGAATGCGCAGGCCGCCTTTGAGAACGTCGCACTTTGGCATGAGCGCGATATCTCCCACTCCTCCGTGGAACGCGTGATCCTGCCGGACTCAACCATCCTGGTGGACTATTTACTGAACAAGACCACTCACCTGATTGACACTTTGATGGTCTACCCTAATCGCATGCTCAAGAACCTGGAGAGCACGGGAGGATTGGTCTTCAGTGGCCAGCTTCTGCTGGACCTGGCCGAGCACGGCATGTCGCGCGAAGATGCGTACAGGCTGGTGCAAAAACATGCGATGGGTGCCTGGAAAGACGACCTCAATTTCCGCGAACTTGTAATGGCAGACCCTGAGATCACCGGACGTGTGCCGCGCGAGCAGATCGAAAGGGCCTTTGACCTGAAGCGTCAGTTGCGAAATGTGGACAAGATCTTTGCCAGGGTCTTTGGGAGCTAACGCGAAGCTCTCCTGAGATCAACTGCGTCCATGTACTAGCGGGATTCTAAGCTGGAGGCGCTGGGTTATCTTTGAACTGCCAGCATGCTAAGCTTTGCTGGAGAGCTCACTTTGCGGCAGAACCTGCGCCGGAGGGCCCAATGCATAAGAGCACCATCCTTATTGTCCCTGCGATTCTCGTTTTCCTTGTTTTTGCAGGCTGTGCCAAGGGTGCCTTCAAGGCGCCTCCAGGCAGTACCGGCAGCAGCAATGGCACGCTCCTTCTGAACATAGGTGATGCGCTGCCGGATCAGGTTCTGGCACTGGAGTTTACCATCAACACCGCCATCCTGACAGGTGGAACCAATCCCGTGATTATTTCCACTCCGACGCGAGTGGAGTTCATCCGCAATGCAGCGAAGTTTGAAACAGTTTCCATATCCAATCTTCCGGCCGGAACCTACACGTCACTCACACTCAACCTGGTGTCGCCGCTAGCTAGCATCGTCGATCCTGTATCGCATACAGTGGTTCAAGTCGGAACAACGCTTACGAGTTCCACAGCGGTGGTAAGCCTCGGCAGTGGCGTGACTGTTGGCTCAACCCCGGTTACTGTGAACCTGGAGATGAATGTCGGAAGCTCGTTCTTTGTGAGCGGCAACGTGGGTACTCTGACTCCGGTGTTTACTGTCTCTATCGCCAATGTCGGGGCCACGCAGGATGACAGCAGCGGGCAGTTTGACAACATCAAGGGCCGTGTGACGGCATCGTCAGGAGCAGGCATTACCATCCAGCCCAGCAATAGCGCGCAGCCATTCGCCTTCGCGATCAACTCCAGCACGCAATTCCGGAACGGCACCACAGCAGTGGCAGTGGGTGCAATCGCCACGATCGAGGGAGTTACCCAGAACGATGGTTCGCTGCTGGCGCGCCAGGTAGAAAGCGAAGCTGCTGGGAGTACCGGATCTGAAGTAGAAGGCATCGTTACTTCCATCACGGGTAATCCTGCAACTAGCTTCACATTGGTGGCGCAATCTACCATCGCTGCCAATCCAGCAAATGCTCCTGTGACAAGCAGTACGATCACTGCCACGCCCACCGCCACCGCGCAATTCAGTACGCAAAGCAGCACGATCTCCGGCGCGCTGCCCCCGTTTGACGCAACAACCCTGGCCGTGGGCCAGCGGGTTGAGGTTGCGAGTGAAGTGCAGAGTCCAAGCATCACGGCCGCTACAGGCGATCGCATCAAGCTGCAGGAACAGGCTCTGGGCGGCACCATCGCCAACCTCGGCGCCGGCGGCTTCACACTGCTTCTTCCGGCGGATTCATTCCTCACCACACTCACAGGCGTGACCAGCGTGAACGTAACCACAACCGCCACCACACAAAATAAGTTCGGCACGTTGAGCAACGGAGCTGCGGTCCGCGTACGTGGATTGTTGTTCTTCGGCGCTCCCGGGTACACACTGGTTGCTTCGCGCGTGGCGCCCTGATCTCGCACCGGCGCTAGCCTGCAGGGTGACAAGAGTCACAGGGGACGGCTGCTGCATCCCATAACATCGAGTGGGAGCAGCCACCCCATGGCGAGCACAACAGCGCACCCGGATCTTGCGATCGTCCATCACGAAGACACCACTCTCCACTTAATGGAGTGGAACCGTGACAGCTACATAGCAGTTTCCGTGTTGCTGCTTATCCTCACCTACCTCATCCTGAGATTTGCACTCGCTTGGCCTGCGAGCACCCTCACCACACGGGCGCCGCTTCTCATCGCCCTGTTGTGCGGCCTCCCCTTGATTTATGACCTGTTGCGCAACGTCTCAAAGCTGGAGTTCGGCTCTGACCTGATTGCCGGGGTATCGATCGTCAGCGCCGCGCTGATGCAGCAATATCTGGTTGCCGCCGTAGTGATCCTCATGTTGTCTGGCGGCCAGGCGCTGGAGCAATATGCTCTGCGCCGCGCTGCTTCGGTCCTTCGCGCATTGGCGCAACGTTCCCCGACCGTGGCACACGTGGTCCATGACGCCGGCTATCGAGATATTGTTGTAGACGAAGTCAAACCGGGGTATGAGTTGCTCGTGCTGCCACACGAAGTCTGTCCGGTAGATGGCGAAGTCCTCGAAGGTTACAGTCGGATGGACGAATCATTCCTCACTGGCGAACCCTTCGAGATTTCCAAAGCGCCGGGTGCCAATGTGATCTCAGGCGCGGTCAATGGTCAATCCATGCTCAAAATTCGTGCTACCCGCGTAGCACAGGACTCCCGTTACGCGCGCATCCTGCGTGTAGTGAAAGAGACCGAGCAGAATCAGCCGAAAATGCGCCGCATCGCTGACCGCCTGGGAGGGTTCTATACCCCGCTGGCACTGGTGATCGCGGGCTTCGGATGGGCGCTGAGCGGCAATCCTGAACGTTTTTTGGCAGTAACCGTGATCGCCACTCCCTGCCCGCTGCTGCTTGCAATCCCAATCGCCATTCTGGGCGGCATCTCGCTTTCAGCCCGGCGCGGCATCGTGATTAGGAACGCAACGGTGCTCGAGCAGATTGACCAGTGCCGGGTTTTCATCTTCGATAAGACCGGAACACTGACTTATGGAAGGCCAGAGTTAGCGGAGGTGCTCTGCCGTCCGGGATACAAGGAAGATGAAGTCATCGCATTTGCGGCCAGCCTGGAGCATTATTCGCGGCATCCACTGGCGCGCGCTGTGGTAAAAGCCGCGGACGACCGACAGATTGCGGTGTCACCGCCTGCCAAAATCTCCGAGGTACCCGGCGATGGGCTGCGTGGGACAGTAGAAGGCCGCCAGATTCATATCACCGGCCGAAACAAAGCAGAAAGGATCTATGGTCCGCTTCCCGGCCTGCCGCCCGCGGTCGCCGGCCTGGAGTGTCTGGTATTCATTGATGGGCAGCTCGGCGCGGTTTTGCGCTTCCAGGATGAGCCAAAACCAGAAAGCACACCCTTCGTGAAGCACCTGCCATCCAAACATCAGGCAAAGAAAGTGGTTCTGCTGTCCGGGGACAAGGAAAGCGAGGTGCAACGCCTGGCCTCGCTGGTGGGCATTCGCGAAACCTACTTCAACCAGAGCCCGGAGGAAAAACTCAGCTTCGTGCGCAATGAAACCGCACGCGAGAAGACTTTATTCGTAGGCGACGGTATCAACGATGCGCCTTCCATGCTGGCAGCAACTGTCGGCGTAGCACTGGGAGGCAGCAGCGCTGCCATATCCGAATCCGCCGACGCCGTGGTGCTGGACTCGTCACTCCGCAAGATTGACGAGTTGCTCCACATCGGCCGGCGCATGCGCCGGATCGCTGCCCAGAGTGCAGTCGGCGGGATCGCGCTAAGCGGCGCGGGGATGCTTCTGGCTGCTTTCGGCTACCTGAATCCGCTGAGTGGCGCGATCGCCCAGGAGGTGATCGATCTGGCTTCGGTGCTGAACGCTTTACGGGTCGCGGTACGGAGGAAAGCGCTTGCAGACTTCTAGTATGTCTTATTCAGCAAAGACAGATTAGAATTGTGATGAAAACGTTCCTGCCCTGAAGAAAAAATCAAACACCGGTGTGGCGAATTTATCTCTATTTCAACGCTGCACAAAATCGGGTACTATGTGGCGCGTGAACCCGGGTATGAAGCGAATCATCTGGCTGCTGGTGCTCTATGGCATCGTCCACGTGCTCCTATGCACGCCGCCCCCGGAGATCGGTGTCGCTTTTGCGGGGAAATATCATTTAAGCCTCATGCCGGCGCTGGCATTGGCCCTGCTGGAATCAGCCTTCCTGACGATTTTGCTCTTCTTCGCCCCTCTGGTCTGGAGAGGATCTTCGATTTCTTTATTGGATAAGATCTGCCTTCGGCTGTGCTAGACATTCTCCTTCCCTTTCATGTACCGGTTTATCCGCACCCCAGCTCTGGCTCCTGGGTGCAGAATCGCGGAACGCAATCTTGAACACAGCTACGAGAAGGTGTTGTCAGCAATGAGTATCATCAGAAAAATCATGGAGGGCGCGGCGGTCCTCCCTTTTGTACGGCTGCCCCTCACAGGGCGGCCTCTTGATGCCGAATCGAATCTGCGGCAGGACCTGGTAGAACACGGGCGAATGCTGCACGCCATGGGCTTTGTCGCCGCAACTGACGGCAACTTATCCGTGCGCATGGACCAGGACCGCGTGATGATTACGCCCAGCGGAGTAAGCAAGGGCATGATGCGCCCGGATGACATGGTCATCGTCAACCTGAACGGAGCCAAGATCAGCGGTGCATGCCGGCCTTCCAGCGAAATCAACATGCACCTGACGATCTACCGCATGCGGCCGGATGTTGGCGCCGTAGTGCATGCCCATCCCTGCACGGCGACTGCATTCGCCTCCTGTGGTATCGCTCTCGACCAGCCGCTTTGTTCCGAGATCGTCATTACCCTCGGCGAGGTGCCGTTGGCGCCCTACGCCACAACCGGCAGCATGGAACTCAGCGACTCTCTGGCTCCCTATGTTCCGGACCACGACGCGATCCTCATGGCAAATCATGGTGTCGTCACCTATGGCGCCGATCTGCGCCAGGCGTATCTCCGCATGGAAGCCGTAGAGCACTATGCCAAGATCGTGCTGGCGGCACGTCAGCTGGGAACTACGCAAACGTTGAACCAGACTCAGCTTGAGGCTCTCGTCGCGGCACGCTCTCGCTACAGGCAAAACGGACACTAGGCTAAGATTCTAACTGCCCTCGTTCCACGCAAGGTTGGCGCGAGGGCTTTTTTCGCCAACAGCAATCACTATCCGCAAAAGTAACCGATTGTCGCAATCGACTGACCATGTACGATTGCGCATTAAGAACTATTTTTCATCGTGAGAACCCGGTTGACGACCCGGGGCGAAGCTGCCAAACTTTATCCGTGAACTGGCGCCATTCCAAGCTGCTTTTTGTGCTGCTGCTGGCTTCAGTCACTCTACTGTTTTTTGTCCAGCTGCCCGCCGGCAGCTTTCAGTCCACGAACGGTCCCACCACACCGGTCACCCACTGGCGTTTGCTCTTGTTGGCCTTGTTCGCAGTGCTCTGGTCTGTAACACATTTGCCGAAGATCGCCGCGGTACGGATCTTTCTAAGACTGCCCTGGGAGATTGCTTCCCTTCCCCGCGTTACACCGGCAGCTGCTGAAATCTCTCTCCGCTGCTGAACCGACTCCTGTCCTAAGTCGCGCTTTTTGTGCAAAGACTTACCTCATCCGAGACAGGAGAACATATCCATGCAGAAGAGTACCCGTACATCTCAACCGAACAACACCATACGATTTAGTTGGGCTAGCGTGAAACGGGAAAAAGACATGCTGACGATCCGTATACGCCTCAAGCCCTTGCGACTGAAAACCAGCCCGCGAAATACAATACCGCCAGATTGTGACTCCCGGCTCTGGTAAGCTGAAGCGCGATGGTAAGGCTGGCTCCCCTGCTCCTGCTGTCCGGATTTCTTAAAGTCTCCGTTCATCCCTGGTGGTATTGGCTGGGAAAGATCGGCGGAGTCGGGTTGCTCTGCCTCGGACTGACGGATGGCTCCGTGCTTCCGGTGCCGGGTGGAACCGATGCGCTCACCATCCTGCTGGCAGCGCGACATCATGATCTCTGGATCTACTATGCCGCCATGGCAACGCTCGGGTCTGTGATCGGAGGCTCGCTCACATACCGGTTTGGCAAGACCCACGGAGAGCAAGCGCTTTTGCGAAGGGTGGGCCTGAAGCGAGCCAACAAGTTTGCTCATATCTTTACCCGCTGGGGCTTTTATGCGGTCGCGGTACCAGCGATGCTTCCGGTGCCGGTTTCACCCTTTCTGCTGACTGCGGGCGCAACCCGATATCCGCGGAGGAAATTCCTCGCCGCCCTTGCTCTCGGACGCGCAGCCAAGTTTCTCGCTCTCTCCTTCTTTGCTGCGACCTACGGCCGGAGAGCGGCCGTTCGCACCCTCGATCATTACGGAACCATTATCCTTTGGGGCATCGGGATCGCGCTGATCGTTGGTGTCACAATCGCGGCCTGCTGGAGAATTCGCGATGGACAAGATGCGACGAAAACCGATAATGACACCGCCGTGGCGGGAATTGAGCAGATCGGAGCATGATGAGAACCGGTGATACTCTGGCCAGCCCGTAATGCTTACTTTCCGGTCGAAACGTGAACAGGTGAAAGTTCGGCATCACCATGGCGATAACAGCCTTCCACTTCTTCACGCGAGATTGGCCGATAACGGCTCCGCGCATGAACACCCCCAAAACGAGCCGATATTTTAACTGTCCATAGCTGTCCGTGCAGCAACGGAGTGACCGCGGTAACGGCACACCCTGGTGTTTTGAGTGCGTAACAGGAGGAGAAGTGATATTGAATCGGGATGGAGTTTGCTCCGGTTTCAAGAAACCAGTTCATCAGATGGATGGCATTCTATGCCGTGCTGCTTTGCTGGCTCGCCGCACACTTCGGCGAACTGACGTTGCTCGACAATGTCCATCTGATCACTCACGAAGCGGGACATCTTCTATTTGGCTGGCTTGGTGAGACACTGGGCTTGTGGGGTGGGACCATTCTTCAGTTGCTTGTCCCAGCATTGTTGGCCTGCGCGTTCATTGCGCGCCATGAGCTTCCGGGAGCCGTCTTCTCCATTTTTGCCTTCTTTCACAGTCTCACTGGCGTTGCGACCTACATGATCGACGCGTTGAGGCAGGAGCTTCCTCTGGTGACAGTCGGAGCTGCAGCCGACGAAGCTCAACACGACTGGGTGCGAATATTCAGCCAACTGGGCGTGCTTTCGCGAGCGGTACAGGTTGGAACCACGGTCCGCGTGATCGCCTGGTGCGGGATGCTGGCAACGCTCTTGTGGTTCTACCGCAACTGGAAACAGCAGAGCGGTGCGGTTGAGTTTCAGCAGGAAGCAGAACACGGTCGTGCCACCTCTGCGCGCCAGCTTTAGGACTAGTTGCCGCCGGCTTTCTGCGCAGGGTGGTCGATCTTCTCAATCTCCGCCATGAACAGTGGATTCCCGGGAAATTGCCGGTGGAGTTGGGCGAACTGGTTCCGCGCTGCCTGCTTGTCTTTACGGCGCAGATTGTCAAATGCCAGCAGGATGCGCGCATATGGCGCCAGATAATGGCCTTTTTCCGCCACTATCCGCAGCTCTTTCACCCCTTCTTCCTGGTCACCTTTCAATCCGCCGAGGCGCAGCATCCAGCGCACCGGCGCCGCTTTACCGCCAATGATGTATTTTCCCAGGCCGGTTGCAACGTAAGCGTCATAGTAATCCGGGTGTCGCGCCAGCAGGCGCTCAGCATATTGGTTTCCCGACTTCGTGAAGGACAAAGCCGTCATGTTCTTCTTGGCGATTAACGCCGCATCGTCGGCCCGTAGCCCGCTGACCAGCGTCATCACAAACAAAGCACGCGGATCGTCGGGATCACGCGCCAAACGCTCCTTGCCAAGCCTCTCAGCTCCGCTCAGAGCGTCGTCAAACTGCTTGCGGCCTGCCAGATTCCATGTCTGTGCATTGCGCGCGGAAAACTTCTCGTCAGACGTAAACATGTCACTGCTCAGGATATGCAGCCGGTCGAACTCGCGGAAAAGCGCCGCGCAGGCCTGCGCCATCCATGGCAGAGGATCGCCCGGATTGTATATCTTCGCTTTTTGGGCCAGGTTCACTGCATCGTCGAACTTCAGGTTGTACATGTCCAGAAAGGCCTGATCGAGCAGCGCATCCGTTGGCGAAGCGCTGATCGACTGCTGCTCGTGCGCAGGACCTTGCGCATGCCCGGACGGGCAAATGCAGAAAAATGTAATGATTGCTGCTGTAACGACCCAGACCGAACTCACCCGACCCTCATCTTGGTTAATTTGCTGCGCAAGCTGTTGGATGCTAGTTAATAACTCCAGCGCCAGGCAATAGTTTCCCGGGAATAAACTCCGGCTGTTTAAGTTTTACTGTCAATCCTCGCTTAACTGAAGCCGGCGTGGCGCCAGGCCAAGGGATGGTGTCGGCCGGCTTTGGCCTTCCTGAATCACAAAATCTCTCGTGACTTTCAGGGAATAGATGTTGACTTTACCGGTTCTTTATCACGTAGCGGCGATATCGAAAGGAGACAACATGTCCGGCAAGAACCCCCAACCGCAACACGATGAACTCCTGCATGATCATAATCATGACGGCATTGACCGTCGCGGATTTCTCAAATGCATGGCCTGGGCCGGCACCGGCGCATTCTGCGTGATGCAGGGAGGCGTGCTCAGGTCGTTCAGCCTGAGCCGTCTCTCGGAGATGGACCCCGGCGAAGCGAAAGGCGAACTCAGTTTTGTTCAAATCAGTGACAGCCACATGGGTTTCGACAAGGCCGCAAACCCCGATGTGGTGGGCACATTTAAGTCTGCGCTCGACAAGATAAACTCGCTGCCTGCCAGACCGCAGTTCATCCTGCACACCGGCGACATTACTCACCTGTCTAAGCCGCAGGAGTTTGATACCGTCGAGCAACTGATTCAGTCTGCGCCAACCAAGGACGTCTTCTACGTCCCTGGGGAACATGACATGCTCGACGAAGGCGCGCAGTTTAAGGACCGCTTCGGCAAGGGATCACAAGGCGCCGGATGGTACAGCTTTGACCAAAAGGGCGTTCATTTCATCGGGCTCGTTAACGTTGTGAACCTGAAGGCCGGTGGACTCGGACAACTGGGGAACGATCAGCTTGAGTGGCTTGAAAAAGATGTTAAGCACCTGACGAAGAGCACTCCGATCGTTGTCTTCGCTCACATCCCTTTGTGGTCCGTCTATCCCGAATGGGGATGGGGCACCGAGGACGGTGCACAGGCGCTCTCTTACGTCAAGAAATTTGGTTCCGTGACCGTGCTCAACGGACATATCCACCAGACCATGCAGAAAGTCGAGGGCAACGTCACCTTTCACACTGCCGCGTCCACCGCGTTCCCGCAGCCGAAACCCGGTTCGGCGCCGTCGCCCGGCCCCATGAAGGTGCCGGCCGATCAGCTTCGTACATTGCTCGGAGTCACAAACGTGAACGCGGTGCACGGAAAGCATGCACTGGCCGTAGTGGATTCGACCCTGGGCTGACGCTGCCAGACCAGCCTGATCGCAGGAATACTCATAAGGAGCATGAAATGAAACTTGTTGCTTTTACGATCGTTGTGATCGCTGCGCTGACCGTAGCGATTTTTGCGGCGCCCGGCGTGGAACCAGCGTCGTCGCCTGTTGAGCCCGCATCGTCGCCTACAGTCACGGAAGTGAAGATCGATAACTTCAGCTTCAACCCGCCCACCTTAAAGGTGAAGGCCGGAACCACGGTTCAGTGGACAAATCGTGACGACCTCCCGCACAACGTGGTCGCCGAAGAGAAAGCGTTTCGCTCGAAAGCGATGGATACCGACGAACAGTTCAGCTTTACCTTCGACAAGCCGGGAACATACGCCTACTTTTGCGGGCTGCATCCGAAAATGAAAGGAACCATTACCGTTGAGTAGTTCCACTACAATAGAGGGCGAGGTCGGCACGTGGGCAAGCAACACGAAGAATTCGAAGGCCTGGCGTTACCTCTTCTCGACCCTCTCTACAACTACGCCCGGTGGCTCTGCGGAGATGCCGACGAATCGCGCGACCTGGTTCAGGAAACGTTCGCGAAGGCGTTGAAGGGATTCTCCAGTTTCCAGCCCGGAACCAACTTCCGCGCATGGATGTTCAGGATTCTGCGGAATACCTTCCTCACCAGCCGGGTTGGTCTGGAACGGCGCAACACGGAGCAGGAAGGTGAAGACGGGCTGGATAACACGCCTGCTGCGCATGACTCTCCGGAAATGTTGCTGATCCGGCGGGCAGATACCGAGTTGGTGCAGCGTGGGCTCAAGGAACTCGATCTTCGTTTCCGTGAGGTCCTGATACTCGCGGATCTGGAAGAGATGAAGTATCAGGAAATCGCGGACACGCTCGGAATCCCTATCGGAACGGTGATGTCTCGGCTGGCGAGGGCACGAAGGCAGCTGCGGGACAGCATCGTGCAGGCGCTACAGGGTGGAAACAGGAAATTGGTGGCAAAACGATGAGTTGCGACTGGCAGGAAAAAATCGCATTGTTCGCTGACGACGAGCTCGACGCGCTCGCGCGGGATCAGGCAGCGAACCACCTTGCCGGCTGTCCTGAATGCACCGCAACGGTAGCGGAGCACCTTGCGCTAAAGCAGGCAGTGCGGCTCGGCGCAAACCGCTACTCTGCTCCGCCGGAGCTGCACGCAAGCATTTATCGGCAACTCCATCCCAGCACGGCCGTGAGCCGCTGGTGGAAGTGGGGCTTGTCTGGCGCGCTCGCGCTGCTGCTGGCTGTCCTCGGTCTGGTGTTATGGTCGCAGCGTCGCACCGATCCACTACTGGCCCAACTGGTTGACCAGCATGTGATCGCGCTGGCCGCCGTCAACCCATATGACGTAATCAGTGAAGACCGGCACACGGTGAAACCATGGTTTCAGGGCAAGTTGCCTTTTACCTTCAATCTGCCGGAAGTCGCTGGAACGCCGTACAAGCTTCTGGGTGGCAAGCTGATCTACGCAGGCAGCACTCCGGGTGCTCAAGTGGTGTATCAGGCCGGGCAGCACAAGATCTCAGTCTTCATGCTTCAGGATACTGGTCGATCCATTGCTTCGCCGCGCTCTTCATTTACCGTGAAGAACTGGAAGGAAGGGAGCGTTCGTTTCTATCTGGTCACCGACGCCAATGAAGCCGAAGCGGGAAAGCTTGCGACCATGCTCCAGGAAGCGAACCGCTCCTGAGCGCTACTGCTTGCCCGTCGGCTTCACCGGAGTTTTCGGCAGGTTGGGCGTGGAGCTGACCTTGCTCACGTAACGATCAGCAAGCTTCCAGTTTTCGCCGGCCTTCTTCCATACGTCAACCACATAGAACTCGCCGCCATCGTTGCTTCCTTTGTACGTGGCTTCCACAATGCGGTCGTAGCCCACAATGACGGCATCGCCGAGATCTGTAATCCCCACCTGCCGGACCACAAACGATTTAAGGATGAAATCCTTGCTCATCACCGAGTCGACCCATTCGTCGCCGGGCATGAGATCTGAGTTGGCGATATGAATGGCACAGTCGTCCGACATGATCGCCTGCAGAGCGGCCTTATCTTTCTTCTGGACAGCCTGGAGCATCTGCTTTTCCAGCCCCGTGAACAACGAGACCTGCCGTGTCGCTGTAATGATGCGCGGGCTTAGCGGAGGCTTGACCGGCTCCTGCGCCCGTGCGAATGCCATGAGCAAAACGAATCCTGCAAGAACCACGGTGTAACGAGCGCTAATCAGCATTCTTGTTCGTCTCCTGAGATTCCCCTCGATTGTAATAAAAAGCCGCCCGGCGAACCGGACGGCTTTGGTCAAGAACAAAGATTGTTAGTTGGTGAAGAAGGGGCCGCCCAGGGTCTGGTCGCAACCGCCGCCGCGGCTGTTTTCCCATTCCATCTGGATCATCCAGTTCTTGCCACCGAAGGTCTGGTTGAACTTCGCGCCGTTTGCGGCGGTCTGGGTGGGACCGAACTTGAAGTTGCACTTATCCGCATCTTCGTTACCGCTGGCGTCAAACCAGGCATTCAGGTCAGGATCGGTGATGGCTTCTTCCGTCTCATGCGTGATGACGTTCGCCATGCCGTCAGCTCCGCCTACGCCGGCGGACGGGCTGTTCGGGCCGGTCGACTGGATTTCGCAGCCGCTCGGGCACTTGTCAACGTTGCCGATAAAAGCATATTTGATATCAGAACCGTTGATCGTGGCATGCGTGTGGAAGCCGCAATAGGTCCGGCAGAATCCCGAAGTCTCGCTCACGTCAGATGAGGTGAGGACCAGGTAAACTCCGTTTGGATCATTCGGCAAACCATTGGCCATCCCGCGGCTCACGATTCCGGGCAGCGAGCGGTCGCCGAACTTGGTGCCTGCGGAATAGTTGTCACTTACAGCACCGGAAAAGTTCAGATGGCCGCTGACGTTACCAGTAGTGTCGCCGTAGGTCGAGTTAATAGCCTCATAGCTGGAACCGCCGAGCGAGGTGCTCGACAGGAAGCCCTGGATCAGGGTTTGGGTCAGGGAGGTGTTTGATCCTGTGCCGTTCCAGTTGCCGTACCAGATGATGTAGATCGGAACCGGATTGCCTTTGAGGACTGGCCCGTTGTGATAGTTGATTCCATTGCCCGTGACAACGGTCTGGCCAACTGGGCGGGCTGCGGGCAGAGTTTCACCGGACTGGCCATGCTTTCCGTCTGGCGCCTGATCATCACTGACGCGAATCTTTTGCGCGACTGCAAAGTTCAGGGCCAGCAGCACAAAAGCAAAGGCAAGAGCAAATCTTACTTTACTTTGGGGAAATGACATTCTAATTGACCTCACTATTGGCGATTTTTGCTGCGTTTGCTTCCCGCAATGCTCGAACGAATGGGATGAAAGAAGCCGGGCTATGAAATGACTGTTGAGGGGGCGCCCTGAGTTTTGCATTTCTTTAAGCCGCCCTTCGAAGTCGAAGGAGTGCGCAGGAGTGTACTACAACTTTAGGAACCCGCAAACACCTTATTTCTTAATCTTCCATTTCCAGAACCCCATCCCCGCAACTCCTCTAGGAACCAGCAGCTCAGGATTAAGGGGATGGCTTAATCCGGTCTATGACACCTCACGAAAACAGGAAATCGCCTTATTTCTTGCGGGTCTTTCGAAAAAAAGGCCGCCTGGTTTCCAGACGGCCCTCGGAGAACATTGAGAAAATTAGAGGTGCTGCGCACAGGCGCCGCCACCGGAGTTGCGCCAGTTCTGCTGGAGCATCCAGTCATTATTGCCGAAGGTCTGGTTGTAACGTGCACGGGCTGAGGTTCCCGCCGCGGAGCAAAGACCATTGGCGTTGCAGGTTGAGGTCGCGCCGAAGTTGAAGTTGCACTTGTCGGCATTTTCCTGGCCGCTGGAATCAAACCAGGCATTCAGATCGGGATCAGAGATGGCCTCTTCCAATTCGTGCGACATCACGTTGGCCATGCCATCCGCTCCGCCCACGCCCGTAGCCGGGCTGTTCGGGCCGGTGGTCTGGATTTCGCAGCCGCTGGGGCAGCGATCCGGGTTGCCGACGAAGGAGTACTTGATATCAGAACCTCCGAGGCTGGCATGAGTGTGCCATCCGCAGTATTGAGTACAGAAACCGGAGGTCTCACTGATATTGGAAGAGCTCAACACAAAGTACACCCCGTTGGTGTCGCGAGGCAAGCGGCCGCTCGTAATTGCGTTATTCACCTGCGTCTGCACGCCCGCATCGCTCAGGTTCGTGGAACTACTCACGATGGTGCTGCCGGCAAAGTGGACGTTTCCGCTCACATTGCCGGTAGTGTCGCCGTAGGTGGTATTCACTCTCTCAAGCGCTGAGCCCCCGATCGTGCCCAGGAAGTGCTCAATGAGGCTTCTGGTGGCGGCAGTATTTGATCCCGTGCCGCTCCAGTTACCGTACCAGATGATGTACGCATTTACCGGATTGCCTTTCATCACCGGACCGTTGTGGTAGTTAATGCCGTTGCCGGTGACAACTGTCTCACCGATCGGGCCAGGAACCGCGGCCTGATTCTGTCCGGACTGTCCATGTTTGCCGTCCGGCACTGCATCGCCGTTCGGGTTGTTGAGAGGCTTTTGCGCCGTCAGGAAGCTAACAGTCAGAAGAACCATCAGCAGTGTGAGAGCAATTCTGGTTTTTCCAAGGGGAAGCATTGATTCGAAGACCTCACTTTTTTTGAGTTGCCCGCTCTGTCGCAATAATCAACAACAGAAAAAGCCGTATGAGAACGAGGGACGCGTCATGCCGTGATGATCCTCATGGGTCATGCTTTACTCACGGATTCAGTTTTTTGCCTGCTTGCCTTGCGACCTTCGTTCCTTATACCCGGAGAGGTACTTCAATATCGAAGGAGTCTACTACGGCAGGAGCACTCGTTTGCAAGTGAAAACCTGATTTCCAAAATGGGAACGTACCAAAATGGTTCTGGCTCGGATGCAACCCGAACAACTGAAGGCAACTGACATGACCTGACATGGGGGCCAGCGGAACGCTCAATAGGCATCGCGCTCTCAATATCGTAAAGCGATTTTTCTCCTGGCGAAGAACCTTTGCGAGACCGGGTGAGGCGCGCCAAACGTCCAGTGCCGGTACCGTGTCCGACGTCAGGGAGAAAGTCAATCCTTGCGTTTACTTATGAGAGTCTTGGCAGAAAAGCGGTTCATTCGGGGAAACGGCCACTTATGGCCTTTTTACTGGCTAATACGGCTGCTGTGGTGTTTAATATACGCCGCACACGCCAGTTCAGCCAATTCTGAGGCCCCAGGTACCCGCACGAATCACTGTGACAAAGAGCATAACTGTCTTACAATGACAGGTGAATATGGATTCAAATTTAAGAAATGACAAGCTTCTTGACCAGATCGGCTGGAAGCTACTGCACGAACTCCAGGTGAATGGACGCCTTTCGTATGCGGAACTGGGGCGCAGAGTCGGCTTGACTACCCCCGCCGTTGTCGAGCGCGTGAAACGCATGGAAGAGGCCGGGATCATCACCGCCTATCATGCCGACATCGATCCGATGAAGGTTGGAATGCCAATCACGGCTTTCATCCGCATGTCGGTTGTCGGCGATGTTTTCACCCGGATCACCACGGTGGTCAAGAACTCGCCAGAAGTCGTGGAATGCCATCGTGGCACCGGAGCAGATTCGTTCATCATGAAGGTCCACGTCCGCTCAGTGGAGCACCTCGAAAGCCTCATTGACCGCCTCACGCCTTTCGGTACTACCTCCACTTCCATTGTGCTCTCCTCGCCGGTGGAGCGGCGCGAAATCCAGAAGCCTGAGGAGATGATGAGTCAGGCAGCGCTGGCAGCTCAGAAGAAATAGTCACAAGTTCCGGCCGGATCATGTCACCGTTTGGCGCGATCATACTGGGGCGGCCATGCAATGTCTTGTCCCAGGGCGCGTGCTGCAGTGAGCGGCCAGTACGGATCGCGCAGAAGTTGCCGCGCCAGTATCACCAGGTCAGCCTGCCCGCTACGGATGATCGTATCTGCTTGCGCCGGGTCGGTGATCATCCCTACCGCACCCGTGAGTACTCCAGCGTCGCGTTTCAGCCGCTCAGAAAATGCCACCTGATACCCCGGCCCAACCGGAATCGGCGCGCGAGGCACGTTCCCCGCCGACGAACTGTCAATCAGGTCAACGCCGTGGCGTTTTACAATCCTTGCCAGTTCCACAGACTGCTCCATATTCCAGCCCCCGTCCACCCAGTCCGTTGCCGAGATGCGCAGGAAAACCGGGTTCTGTTCCGGCCAGACCTCCCGTACGGCGTCAATCACTTCCAGCACGAAGCGGATTCGATTTTCAAAAGAACCGCCGTATTCGTCCGTGCGGACATTGCTGAGCGGCGAGATGAAGTTGTGCAGCAGATAACCGTGCGCGCCATGGATTTCGATGATCTTTGCTCCAGCGGCGTCACACCGTCGAGCCCCATCTGCGAAGGCTTTTACGGTAGCGGCAATCTCCTGCTTGCTCATCGCTTCAGGCGTTTGATATCCGTCAGCAAATGGCACGGCACTCGGTCCCGGAATCGGAGACCACCCGCCCTCGGCCGGCGAGATCGGCTTACCTCCCTTAAACGGGGCCGCGGTGCTGGCCTTTCTTCCAGCATGAGCCAACTGCACTCCGGGAACAGATCCCTGGCTGGTGATGAAGCTGAAAATCCGTTGCAGTGGTTGAACGTGCGCGTCGCTCCAGATGCCTAAATCATCGGGGCTGATGCGGCCCTCGGGAGTCACGGCCGTGGCTTCGGTAACAACTGCCGCTGCCTGACCGACGGCCCGGCTGCCAAGGTGCACAAAATGCCAGTCGTTGGCCATTCCGTCCACGCAGGAGTACTGGCACATGGGTGAAACCATGATTCTGTTCTTCAGAGTCACACCGCGAAGCTGGAGGGGGTCGAAGAGATTAGCCATGATTAAGACCCGACATTCTAAATGCTGGAAAAGCTGTCCGTCCCATCACCAAAATCAGGCAGGGCCGAAACCGGCGTCTCCGCTCTTACCATAGGTCAGTTCGGGATAAGTAAGAAAACCCTTGCATATTGCCGGTCTATGTACCATCGAACGTCATCTAGGTGTTTTCGTAGCTTGTTTTTAAGGTAAGAGTTACGGCAGAGTTACTGCATGTCACAGTCCTTGCCACCCAAGCACAAGGTTTACCAGGATGACTGGGGAACCAGTGCGCGCGAGGGCTATGAAGATCGCGGAGCCTTTCGAGCACCCCGCGCACCCCAGAAACAGCCGGGCAGTCCGGTCCTGAAAACCGTGGGCGCTCTATGCATTTTCGGCGGCCTCTGTTGGGCTGCCTACCTCTACACCCAGGATCTCAACCTTGCCATGGCCCTCCAGGGAAACCATGGCCCCGTCGCCATCCTGGGCTTGGGAGTGGTGTGCTCCGTTCTTGGTAAGTACCTGCGCTGGTAGGCTTTTTCGAACTCTTTTCCTATGCACTCATAGCAAGCGGCCAGGCTTTCCCGAGGCTCTTCTTAACAAGCAAATGAACGTGTTCAAAATACTCCTTGACCACACCCAAAGCCTCGGCTATCTTGCTATTGAACGCGTTCAATTAAACCCGGAGGAAATTATGGATCCAAAAAACATCATTGTCTGGTCCTACATGATTTACCTGGCCGTGAGTATCACTCTCACCATCTGGGTGGCGCGCACGCTGCACAAGCGGGGCGCTATCTTTCTGGTGGACACATTCAGTGGCAACGCTGAACTGGCAGCCTCAGTCAACCACCTGCTGGTTGTGGGTTTTTACCTCATCAACGTCGGTTTTGTCTGTCTGGCGTTACGCACCACAGACCAGATTCCCGGCTGGCGTCCCGCAATCGAAATGCTAAGTGACAAGCTTGGTTTCGTGCTGCTCACGCTGGGAGTAATGCACTTCTTCAACCTGTTCATCTTTTCCCGCCTGCGTCACCGCGGTCACAGCCCGGCGCCGCACCGTCCGCCGGTTGCGCCGGACGCTACATTGAAAATCGCCGTACCCAGATAATCGCGCGAACGCTGGAACGAGGTGACTTATGCAGACTCTGTATGTGCTCTACGACCCGAAATGTGAGCTCTGCTCGCGGCTCAAAGGCTGGCTTCTGGTCCAGCGCTCATGGCTGGGGCTATCCATGATTCCAGCTGGATCTGAGAAGGCCGAGAGAATGTTCCCCGGCGTGAAGGATCTTGCCGGATGCAATGATCTGGTCGTAATCAGCGATGAAGGCGACGTCTATCTCAACAACTCTGCCTGGATCATGGCGCTTTATGCCCTGGAGGACTACCGTGATTGGGCCTGCCGGCTTGCGCATCCTCTGGTGATGCCGTTTGCCCGACAGGCCTTTGAGATCGTCTCGCGAAACCGTTACGCTATCTCACGATGGCTTGGTCCCGAAGCAATGGCTTCCGACCTCAGCAAAGTGCGGCTGAGCGCCTGTGATTTGCCGGCGGCCCGCATCGCGGATTATCTGGAATGAATATTGCACCTGTGAAAACCCGCCCAACGCTGCGCGCGGAGGATACTCGCCGCCGTATCTACGATGCAGCCATGGAGTTGTTTCGCGAAAAAGGATTCGAGCAGACCACGATGCGCGATATTGCTGCTAAAGCCGGCGTGGCGCTGGGCGGGGCCTATTACTACTTCTCCGGCAAGGAGGCCATCGTCCTGGCGTTTTACCACGAGATGCAGGAAGGCAGTCACCAGGAAATTGTTGACGCCCTGGGTGGGCACAGGAAACTCAAGGACCGCATCCGTGTGGTGCTGGAAAAGCGTTTTGAGCTGCTCGCGCCGAATCGCAAGTTCTGTGATGCGCTGTTCAAGCATGCCCCTGATTCAGGCGACCCGCTGTCTCCTTTCAGCAAGGAAACGGAAGCAATCCGGGAACGCGCCTTCGAACACATGCGGCTCGCCCTGGAAGGCGGTGACGTGAAAATGTCGTCAGACCTGGCGCCGCACATGCCGCGGCTGCTGTGGATGTACCAGATGGGGCTTATTCTTTTCTGGCTTTACGATCGCTCGACCAATCAATCGCGGACGCAGAAACTCATGGACAAGAGCTTGTCTCTGCTGGTCGGCTTGCTCAAAGCCGCTTCGCTGCCCCTGATGAAGCCGCTGCGCAAGATGGCCCTGGAACTGATTGAGATCGTGGAGGAGTGAAGAATAGCGTCTCTGGTTGCTCCGCATTCAGCTGACCGCAGCAAGGTTCCCGCTACTGTGCCGGTTTGATCGTCGCGGCGCCGAGCACCGGACCTTCACCCGCCTGCTGCACAAAGACTGAAAGCGCCGTGTCATTGCGCTTCCATTCCCGACGAACTGCGAACGGCACTGTGGTCGCAAAGTTTCCGTTTGCCAGCGTGCCGACACGACGGAGTTCGCGGACGACGGCCGCATGGTGCAGAACGTGTCCATTGTTCTCGCCGGCTGAAACCTGGTTCGAGAGATTGTTCTCCGTGATGGCAAACCATACGTCGCCGCCGGTTGAAAATGGCGCAGATACCCTGACCGCGAGTCTGGCTGTTCCATCCATGCTGAGCTGCACGTCAGCCGGCTGCGGCTGAGCGGCAGCTCCGGCAATCGCTTTGGCAACGCCGGATCGATCGTTACCAACCAGCTCAGACCTGCCGTCGATCACCATCTGCGGCGTGTAAGGCCCATCCAGATGGAACTTGCGCGCGTAATCTTCCTGCCTCCTGCTCCAGGCAGCATCTGAAAAACGATCCTTCCAGCCAAGGTGGTTCCAGTAGTCCACGTGAAATCCGAGCGGGATCACCTGTACACCGGCCGCGGAGGGGTCTTCGGCAATCTTGCGCAGCAGATCGTCGGCTGGCGGACAGCTTGAGCATCCCTCGGACGTAAACAGCTCAACCACCACCGCCTTGCGCGCGGGCGAGGGCGCCGGCGCAGCAGAAGAAGCCAGCATGAGAGAAACAAAAAGCAGTGCAGAGAGACCGACCAGGAGTGCGATGGTTCTTGCCATGGGCATCAGATGCACTGCGTAGCGGCAGGATACAAAAACTTCAGAGCCCATCCGGCGGCAAAATGTTCTGTCACATCATGGCCGCGTGCTCCCCCTCACGAGACCCGTCCCGAACTTCGATCGCGAACGCACGTGAGCGGGAGTGGCGAGCGAGCTGCACCGCTGCCGGTTGGCGTAAGCCCCAAATGATGGCTTTTCTGAACCAAATGAAGCTGAGGAGATACTCGGTGCGGGCGCTAGAAGCTGATAGCCAGGAGCTGTTTGTTGGCCAGGGCTGAGTGTTACCCCACCGCTTCAAAATCCTTGTCCTGCGCCGGCTTGCACTTTGCCCGATGCACCAGTTCCACCAGGCGCAGGTTGAATTCTGAGCGGCTCGCCGCCAGGAATTTGTAGCAGCTAAGGCAGTACGACTCAATGACTTTCTGGTTCTCTTTCCTGAGGTGCCAAAAGCGCGGAGACGCCGGTTTCATGCGGCCCTCCTTTCTTTTGACTTCCCAAGGGCCTCATCAATTTGACGCAATAATTCCGGCGCGGTATTGCTGGCCGTCTCGCAATTTTCTGAGTACTTGATACCGGGAGTTTCAGTCAGGCAGAGCACCCGCAATCCGCCATCCATGTATTCTGCGCGTTCCATCACCGCCTGCTGCTGATCTTCCGGGACGGTATGGCAGATCAGCAGCAGGTCATAGCCAGGGACAGAAACCAGCCGCAAAGCCTCTTGCAGCGAGTAAACTTCCGTTACCTCGTATCCTTTCGTCATGAGCACCATGGTGCGAATCCGCATGGTCAGGCGGTCGTAACCGAATGAGAGCACATGCGCAGACATGATTTGTTTTAACCTCCGCAGCGGATCGGAAAAATCCGCGGGCCCGATCCCGCACGCTGCTTGCTTCCCCACGCATTGTTGTTCCTAAAATAAGCGCCGGCGCCACGCGGTTTCCAGCGCCAACATATGCCGAACGCTCTCGTAAGGAGCAACATGAAACGCAAACGCTGTATCCTTTGCGCCACACGAAAAGCCGCGAAAAGTCCCGTCCAAGAGCCCACGCGAAAGGCCCGCCCGAAAATTGAAGAGCAGCGGTCTCGAACGCGCTGCCTTCCGACTGCACAAATCAAAAGCTCTTTAAGGAGTGGGTGTTTGTATGGTGGGAGCCTGGCCGGGCGGGCTTGCGCTATCGCCGATCGTCTGGCAGACCGGCGTCAGCGGCCTGCTGACGATTTGCGCACCCCTATTAGCGGTGGACGACAGCGGCAATTTGGTGGAGGTGCTGCAAACACGTATTCAGTGCTCGCCCGAACTCTTCACACCGCCGTTGAGGTATGCTGAAATCTCTTTCCAGGAATTGAGAAGGTCAGCTGAGCTTTGAATCGGCAAACTGCTCGTGAGCTACTCCATTTCATGGACGAACCAGGCACAGAGAAACGTTATACCGTCCGAGCGAAGGATTTCGTGAATGGCTCGGCGATTCGCTCTCGAAGCGCTAAGAGGTTCTCAGACGATCGCTGCCATTGAAGCGCTCTCACCGTCGCAGAGCACTGTGCCAATGCGCTGGTGAAGCTGGCCAGATGTTGCTGCATCTCGGCACAAAGGCTATGGCAGCGCTCAACCGATTGCACAAGCTCAATCTTAATTTGGTGATTTGTGTTGCCCACGTTTGGCCGGGGCTTCACTCCAGGTTTGTCGGCGTTTGCATACGCTGCGGCCCCCTCAGCCTTTAACCAACGATCCAGCTCCGAGCGGAACGCAACCACCGCGGTCCTGCTCCGGCCTGCCGGGCGATGCACAGGCATCCCGTACTCCGCTTCCCATCTTTGCACCGTGCGGACACCATGGTTCAGGTAAGCGGCAATCTCCTTCCAGGAACTTAGAATGTCAGTGGCAATCCCACTTTTCGACTCCATTCAGTATCCTCCGGAAAGTGTCCTCCGGAAATGGTCCTCCGGAACCTTGGTTCGATGCGCTGCGAGAGCAAGCTGCTGCCTTGCTCCGCAGGCCCAGAGATTACATCCTGCTGAATTGGAGAGGCAAGTGGAAACCTGCGAATTGTGCGGCCTCGGCGGACAGTGTCCCCCAGTTCCACGGTACTTTGCCCGGATTTCCCGCGGAGCTGATGTTCGCGCTACGCGCGTTTTGCAGTTTCAGTTCGGTTGTTGACCGGCTCCGCAGGTAGCATCCCTCCAAGCGTCCGCATCAGCCGCTTCAGCGATCCCTGGAACTCCTCGCGCGTAAGGTCCACCTGCTGGCGCAAGTGACGGCAACGCACAATCTGTTCGGTCACGTTCCGGTTGGGCAGCATACCCGGAACGCTTTCGGCGTTCGCCACCCTCTCTCGGGCACTCACCGGACACGCCTTCAGCCATGCGTCCAGCTCGGAACGCATCGCAATGACGGCGCTCCGGGTCTTGCCTCTGGGACGCCGCACCGGCATCTGCAGCTCTGCCTCCCAACGTTGCACCGTTCGTACGCCGCGGTTCAGGTAGCAGGCAATTTCTTTCCACGAGCTCAGCACATCCTGTGCTGGTGATACGTTCTGGAGGGAGTTTGTACTCATCGCGCGCCTCGGGGCCCCTGGGATGGCCCCTGTGAATCATGGATAATAGATGCGCTGTTGGACCACGATTGTGGGGTGCCAGCTCACCATTTCTGTTAGTCTACACCTGTCGTACGGCGACGAGAGCACATAAATCGGGCCTAACCGGCCCATCTCTCTTCGGCACTCAACTCTCTTCCTCGCGGCAAGAGGACTCTTAATATGTGGGCCGGTGGCGCTACTCTGCGCGTGAATGGTTGTCAGAACTATAATAGGACGTTAATACGCCGCTCTAATCAGGACGTTGATTAGCGTCGCGTGCAATGCACTGTTGCGCGAATCGGGTGTCCTTGCCATGACCAGGCAAAAAAAGAAGCCAGCAGTTAAGAAGTCCACACGCGCCGCGGCTCCCGCGCCGAAAGCAGACACAAAGAAACCCGCCGGCCGGCTCAGTGATGCGACTTCTTCGACATTCCCGATCGTAGGCATCGGCGCTTCCGCCGGAGGCCTGGAGGCCTTCAGCCTGTTCATTTCTTCGCTGCCCGAAGACCTGGGCATGGCATATATCCTGGTGCCGCATTTGGATCCCACCCATGAAAGTGCAATGACAGATTTGCTGGCCCGGCAAACGAAAATGCCCGTCCTTACGGTTCAGGACGGAATGCGCGTGAAGGCGAACCATGTCTATGTGATCCCACCGAACCGGGAAATGACGATAAAGGATTCCATCCTTCGCCTCGTCAATCGCCGCCTCGGTGAGCACGCCATGCCCATTGATGTGTTCTTCCGCTCGCTCGCCGAAGCCCATCGCAGCAATGCCATTGGCATCATCCTTTCCGGCACGGCGACAGACGGAAGCCTCGGTGTCACCGCGATCAAGAATGAAGGTGGCATCACCTTCGCCCAGGACTCCAAATCCGCGAAGTATGACGGCATGCCGTCCAGCGCCATCAGCACCGGCTGCATTGATTTTGTTCTGCCGCCCGCCGGAATCGCCGCTGAACTGGTCAATCTCCGCAAGCACCCTTACCTGATGCACACGCGCGATGCCGCCATTGAAGAGCTGCCGGCGGAAGAGGATGGCGAACTGCCGCACCTCTTTCGCATTGTCAAACAGGCCAGCAAGATTGATTTCTCCGAATACAAGCCGGCCACCGTGCGCCGCCGCATTCTGCGCCGCATGGCCCTCAAGAAAATCGAGAACCTCAAGGATTATGTTCGTTATCTGCGCGAACATCGCCCGGAAGCTGAGGCGCTCTATCAGGACATCCTCATCAACGTCACAAGTTTTTTCCGCAATCCGGAAGCTTTTGACTCGCTGAAGGAAATCGCCTATCCCGCTATCTTCAAGAACCGCGGGCCGAATGACACCGTTCGCGTCTGGGTGCCCGGCTGTTCTACGGGTGAAGAAGCCTATTCGCATGCCATCGGCCTGGTGGAATACCTCACGGAAGTCCGCGCCGAAGTCTCCCTACAGGTATTTGGCACGGACCTGAGTGAAACCGCCATTCAAAGAGCACGCACCGGTATTTTCAAGGAAAGTATCGCCGTCGATGTTTCTCCCACCCGCCTGCGCCGTTTCTTCAACAAGGTTGAAGAGGGCTACCAGATTTCCAAGTCCATCCGGGACGTCTGCATCTTCGCCCGCCAGAACGTCTTCACCGATCCGCCGTTCTCCAAGATGGATATCGTAAGCTGCCGCAACCTGCTCATCTACCTGGGGCCCACGCTCCAGCGCCGTGTGATTCCCATCTTCCATTACGCGCTTAAGCCGAATGGCTATCTCATGGTTGGGAGCACGGAAGGCCTGATTGGCAGCGGGGCAGACCTCTTCGAAGTTGCCGATAAACGAAGTCGTATTTTCATCCGTAAGCCGGTTCCTTCACCGGTTTCCTTTGGTTTTTCCATGGAACAGTTTGATCCAACGGGGGTGGGCATGCCGCAGCGTGAGCCCAGAGATAGAGAGATTCAGAGAGTTCCCGAAAACTTGCAGAAAGAAGCCGAGCGCCTGTTACTGGCGCGTTATTCTCCTCCCGCAGTCGTCGTCAACGAGAAGCTGGACATTCTCCAGACTCGTGGTCATACAGGCCGCTATCTGGAACTTTCGCCTGGCAAGGCCAGCCTGAACCTCCTGCGCATGGCCCGGCCCGGACTCCTGTTTGAATTGCAGAAGGCCGTCGAGGCTGCGCGCAAGACCAACGCTCCCGTTGTTCGTGATCGTCTTCAGGTGGAAAACAAGGGCGACCTTGATACCCTGCACCTTGAGGTGATTCCCTTCCGGGTGGCACAGTCTTCTGATCTCATGTTTCTCATCGTGTTCAACGAGCCCGCCAGCGGGGGAGTCCAGCGACCTGCGGAACGCAAGGTCAAGCCGGCCCGCGAAAGCGAATCTGCCAAAGACCGCCAGATCCAGCAGATCAACCAGGAGTTGGCGGCCACCAAGGAGTATCTGCAATCCATCATCGAAGAGCGCGAAGCCACCAACGAAGAGCTGCAATCGGCAAACGAGGAAATCCAGTCCGCCAACGAAGAATTGCAGAGCACCAACGAAGAGCTTCAGACTTCCAAGGAAGAACTTGAATCAGCCAACGAAGAGCTCAACACCGTGAATGAAGAGATGCAGCATCGCAACCAGCAGCTCTCACAGCTCACCAACGATCTCACCAACCTGCTGAACAGCGTGAACATGCCGA
The DNA here is from genome assembly GCA_036258095.1 of Candidatus Angelobacter sp. Classification (GTDB taxonomy): domain Bacteria; phylum Acidobacteriota; class Terriglobia; order Terriglobales; family Acidobacteriaceae; genus Angelobacter. The sequence goes on from DATAEJ010000252.1 coordinate 33,429, forward strand.
TTGTAATGCTGGGTCCAGATTTGAGCGTGCGCCGTTTTACGCTCCAGGCTGAGAAGATCTTCGGTCTCAGTTCCAATGACGTGGGTCGTCCAATTACCTCTTTGCGCCTGAAGGTGGATATTCCAGACCTTGAACGCAGGTCGCTGGACGTGATTCACGAAATGCGGCCTCATCAGCTCCCGATTCAGGGTGACGGCAACAGGAATCTCGTCCGCATTAGTCCGTATCGCACGGCTGACAACAAAATCGAGGGCGTTGTGCTCACCATGCCTGATCCGCATGATGTAGGCACTGGAACGAAGTAGGCAGCTCCGCGCACCCCGAGGTCCCGCCCCAGCATCCTATCCCCTTTGGCGATCGAATGACAGGGAGAAGGCGGGAAAGACGAGGGGGACCTTGCCTGCGTGTGACATTATCGTTTTAGGTGGTTCGGCCGGGGCGCTGCCCGTTTTGCGCGGCATTGCTGCTGCGTTGCCCGGCGACTTGGCCGCCGCCGTCTTCGTGGTCATGCATCTCGCCCCTGACTACGACAGCAATCTGGATCAGATCCTCGACCGCTCCGGCCCGCTGAAGGCCCTCACTCCGGCGGATCGCGCCCCCATCCAGCGCGGACGTATCTACGTTGCGCCTCCGGACCGCCACCTTACTCTCGAAGACGGCGTGGTTCGCGTCCGCCGGGGCCCGCGGGAGAACCGCCATTGACCCGCTTTTCCGCACAGCGGCGCGCAATTACGGCCCGCGCGTCACCGGTGTAATCGTCAGCGGCCAGCTCGACGACGGTTCAGCCGGGCTGCGCGCCGTTCGCGCGCTGGGAGGCTACGCAATCGTTCAGGATCCTCAAGAAGCCATCGCCGGCCAGATGCCGGCATCCGCAATCAGGTACGCTGGGGCTGACCTGGTTCTTCCTGCTGCGGACATCGGCCCGCAACTCGTGCACCGCGTCAATGGGTGCACAGGAGCCGTCATGAAAAAGCCCGACGTTCGCAAAGCAGTCGAATCTTCTGAAATGCCCAACCTGCACGCCGAAACTCCGAATGACGGGGAAGGCGTCCCCTCGCCATTCGCATGTCCCGAATGCGGCGGGGTCCTGTGGGAAAGAAAAGAGGACGAGAACGTTCATTTCCGCTGCCGCGTCGGGCACGCATACACCATCAATAATCTGCGCCAGGAGCAGGGCGACGCCATTGAGACCGCGCTCTGGGCCGCCATGCGCGCGCTGGAGGAAAAGGCCGCCCTGGAGACGCGGCTTTGGGGCTCCTTGACCGACGACCGCATGATTGAGCGTTTGAAGGAACAGGCTGAGGCCGACCGCGACCACGCCGAAACCATTCGCCGCATGCTCTTCGAACAGGAAGTCGGCCATGACAAGAAACAAACAGAAGAGCAATCCAGGTCTGCTGATTGATCGCGTCCCGCTGCAATCGCGCCAGCGAGAAACACGCAACTTTCAATCTGCCATGATGCGCCATGGAGCGCGTCAGTTCGCCGGAAAAGCAATCGAGAGCCCCCCTCGCATCTAAAGTGCCGATGCCGAAGCCCAGGATAGATCCCGGATTGGGAAAAGAGTTTCTCGTCGCCGAACTCCGCACCGGCATGACTTTCATCAATCTCGCCCGCACCGACGTCACCTCAGATCGCACCGCGGCGCAGCGCAATCGTAAGAACGCGCTCAAAGCTTACGAGAGCTACCTTAAATTTCGCACCCGCGTAGCCTTGAATGATTCCGAAACACTTGAATTAGAGACTCTTGCCGCCGAACTCCGCAGCTCATTGCAACAATTGGGCGAGAAAATCGCATGAGAATTTTCAAGCCGTCCATTCCCTGAGTTGCGACGATGCAACTCTTCCGACCCTCGCGCCGGTCTCACGCCACCCACCCCGAGTCCCTCTTCTCCGCCAGGCTCTGGCAATCGATGCACAGATGCGTCCACGGCACAGCCTCAAGTCTCTTCGACCCTATTTCACGACCGCAGGAGAGGCACTCGCCATAACTACCGTCGCGCATGCGGCTGAGCGCGCCGTTCACCATCTGCAGCATTTGCGCCTGATTTTCCGCCTGGCTGAACGAAACTTCCTTGGTGATCGTGCTCATCGACTGCTCCGCCTGGTCCACCACGCCTTCCTGGCCGCTATCGCGTCCTTCTTCGGCTTTGCGCGCGGCTGCGCGGCTGAAACGGTCACGCGCTTCTTCCAGCTTCTTGCGTAATTTTTCTTTCAGCGCCTGTTCCACTTCTCTCCTCCCGTACCCACGGAACCATTATCCCGCAGCAACAGGCTTTGACGGTATGTACGCAATCTGCCGTTGCCCCATTTACCGCATGAGGAGGTCTTAAGAAAGCTCCCCGGCAAGAGAAAGCTCCCCGGCAAGCAACCTTCAGCCGCCTACAATATCTGCCATCCCCATTCGTCTACAGCTCTGAATGGACGAGCAAGCGAGCATCGCCACCATGACGTCCGAGCAGGACCGGCAAATCTCGCAGGCATTCGCCGAGCAGCGCTCCCGGCTGCGTAATTTCATTCGCCGCCGTGTGCCTGATCCCGCCGACGTCGAGGACATCCTGCAGGACGTCTTCTACCGGCTGGTGGAAGCCAATCGCCTGCTTATGCCGATCGAGCATGTGACGGCGTGGCTCTTCCGTGTCGCACGCAATCGAATTACGGACGTCTTTCGCAAGAAGACGCCTGACCTCTTCAGCGAACTTGCTGACGAGAACGAAGCCGGCGACATGCTGCAGATCGAAGACATGCTCCCCTCACCCGACGCCGGTCCGGAAGCTGCTTACTTCCGCAGCCTGCTGTTGGAGGAGTTGGAAGTCGCGCTCGACGAGTTGCCCGACGAGCAGCGCGAAGTCTTCGTGGCCCATGAGTTCGAAGGCCGCAGCTTCAGGCAGCTTTCACAAGAAACCGGTGTGAAAGTCAGCACGCTGCTCGCGCGCAAGCGTTATGCCGTGCTTCACCTCCGCGAACGCCTGCAAGGCATTTACGACGATTTTTTCAGAAAATGAGGAACACGTTATGAGAAGGAAATGGTATTTCATTGCTCCGGCCGCGATCGCGGGAATGATCCTGTTCGCGTTCCTTGGCGGCGAACTGGTACGCCTGCTGTGGAACTGGCTCGCGCCCTCGCTCTTCGGCTGGCGCCAGATCACCTTCTGGCAGGCGCTTGGCCTGCTCGCTATTTGCCGCATCCTGTTTGGCGGCTTTGGCTGCCATCGCGGCCACGGCTGGCGCGGGCGCCACCGCATGGCCGAGCGCTGGGAGAGCATGACACCCGAAGAGCGCGAGCGCTGGCGTCAGAACTGGCGTAGCGGACGCTGCGGTCCATTCGAACCGCCAGCACCCACGACTTCTGCGTAAAAGAGGAGAAGCTCGTGCTCAATACAACTCGCAGGGAAATTCATCTGACGGCTGGCACACCTTGAAAATTCAATCGACCCATTGCGCGAATTACGAAGCCCGCTTCTTGCTCGCTGGCCTCGCCTTGGCCTTGCTCTTCCCTTCGAGATTAAGCGCCACAGCCGCTCGGATGAGGTCCCTTAGCGCCGATTCGTTGATCTTCTCGCCTTCATGAATAT
>DATAEJ010000253.1:0-16342 GCA_036258095.1 Candidatus Angelobacter sp.
GCCGCCGTTCTTTGTTGACACCCCGCAGTATGCGGGCTATAGTGCTGAAATCATGATGGCAAGCCGGAAACTCGCGATGTGGAACATGTGCACAGCTACAGGCACAGGCACATGCATGCGACTTTTCGGCGAGCCGGTCAAGTAGAACAAAGCAATCATCAAAGTTCCTGACCCACTCGCGAACCGAGTGGGTTTTGTATTTTGCTGGTCTTTTTTGCCGGGTGGGCATTTTTGTTTCGCTGCGTGTTATTCGCTGATTCTGGGTGGAAAGAAGAACGTGACTGCAAAAACCAAATCCGATGCGGGCGAGGCCTACGGCTGGCGGGCCGTTGTGCCGGCTACTTCCGCCAACCTGGGCTGTGCCTTTGATTGCGGCGGTCTGGCACTGAAGATCTACCTGAAAGTCCTGTTCGCGCCCTCCGAAAACGGCGATCTCACGCTGGAATATAAAGGCGCTACTCCGGATCGTTTTCCTCTCGAACCTTCAAACCTCGTCCTTGAAGCCCTCCGGTTTGCCGCTGCACAATTTCAAGCTCCAGAACCAAAAGGCCACGTTCGTGTTGACTCCGATATACCGATTGGCGTGGGGCTTGGCAGCAGCGCTGCCGCGGTGATTGCGGGGCTGCTGTTAGGCGCCCGCTACTCGGGCCGCGATGCCGGCGCAGATGAAATTCTTCGCTGGGCGGAAAAGGTGGAAGGTCACATTGACAACGCCGCTGCTGCTTATCACGGCGGCCTGGTGCTGGCCTTATGCAACAACATGGATCGCGTGGTGTGCCAGCGAACTGATTTTCCGGAGAGCATCAGGCTGGTGATTGCCACGCCGGAACAGATGGTGCCCACCCATGAAGCGCGCCGGGTTCTGCCGGCTTCCTATGGCCGCGTTGACGTGTTGCACACGTTGCAGCGCAACGCGGTATTCGCGGCTACGTGCTTCTCCGGAAATTTTGATCTCTTCCCGGAACTGTTCGATGACCGGCTGCACCAGCCGTACCGCCAGAATCTGGTGCCGGGCGTGGAACGCTGCCTTCGCCTGCGACATGACGGGTTACTTGGCGTCGCGATCAGCGGGTCTGGGTCATCTGTAATTGCGTTTACCACGCGTAACGAGGACGAGATCGCCGCCAGGCTGCGTGACATTTTCAGCGAAGCGGGCGTCACAGCAGCATTACGTTCGACCTCGGCCGACAATCACGGAGCGTGGGTCTCACGTGAGCCGGTGCCACTTGTACCGGGCAGGCGACGTAAAGATCAGCATGTGTAGCAACAGCATGTGTTGCAACAGGATGTGTAGCAACAGGAAGCATAGCAATGGAAAAGCAACTCGTTGTAATGAAATTCGGAGGAACGTCCGTCGGGAACGCGGAGCGCGTGCGGCAGTGCGCTGAAATAGTTCGCCGCGGAGCTGAACGTTATCAGGTCATCGTAGTGGTATCAGCGATGGCCGGCGTTACGGATCTCATCTTTCGGACGATTGATGCCGCGCGCCAGGGTGATGCCGCAGCGACTGAGGCCAACCTGAAGAAGTTTGGGCTGGTGCATCGTGAACTCATGCTCGACCTTTTTGCCGGAGAGCAGCTGGCGCCGGCACTGGAGTTTGCCGGACAGATCTATGAGCAGCTGAGCAGGGCATCGCAGGCGCTTCTTACGTTGCGCACCGACATCTCTGCACAAACCATGGATTCGCTCGTCGCGCTGGGGGAGAGAATCACCTCGTGGGCACTTGCGGCTTATCTTGAGCAGACCGGCTGCCCAGGCAAGTTCGTCAAAGCCGAAGACGTTATTGTTACCGACGCAACTTTTGGCAATGCCAGTCCGGAGATGGAAACCACTACTCAGCGCTGCAAGGACGTGCTTTCACCGGTATTGGCCGGCGGTGCAGTGCCGGTGATTGGCGGCTACAGCGGCGCGACTGTGGACAACCGGACTACCACGCTGGGCCGTGGCGGTTCGGACTATTCAGCCACGATTGTGGGTGCAGCCATGAAGGCGGATGAGATCTGGATCTGGACGGACGTGGACGGCGTTCTTTCCGCCGATCCGCGGATTTGTTCCGATGCTACCATCCTTCCGGACATCAGCTTCGCAGAGGCCATCGAGCTTGCTTACTATGGCGCGAAGGTCATTCATCCCAGGGCGGCATATCCGGCGCAGGATGCCGGGATACCGGTCTGGATCAAGAATTCATTCCGGCCGGAAGTGGCAGGAACTCGCATCACCAACCACGCCGGATCGAGCACTTCACCGGTAAAGTCGGTTACGTGCGTGAAACAGGCTACGCTCATAACGCTGGTCACGCGGCGTGACATTCACCCCGCCGAACTGTGGGGCCGACTGTTTTTACGCCTCGGACAGGAGCAGGTGGAAGTGTTGTTCGCGACGCAATCATCGCCGGAGCATGCGCTTGGGCTGGTGCTGCGGCGTGAAGATGGCGATCGTGTCGTGAAGTTGATTAACTCTATATTCCGCATGGAACTTGCGCAGGGAGTGCTTTTGCCGGTTGAAGTGGATGGAAACATTGCGGTGATTGCGGTGCTCGGAGAATCGATGAAAGGGACGTGTGGCATTCTTGGCCGGGTGTTTTCGGCAGTCGCGCGGAAGGATGTGAGCGTTATCGCAGTGGCGCAGGGGGCAAGCGAGCTGAGCATCTGCTTCGCTGTTGAAGCGAAGGCCGCCAATGAAGTTGTGAAGTCGATTCACGACGAGTTCTGCGCACCGGCAAACAACAACATTCCGGTCTGCCTCCGTCCGACGGCCAGTTCAGTCGCGGGGCAGCAATGAAGACGAACACCACTCAGGCGATCTCGACGGACCACATCCTGCGTTGCTTGCACTGTGGAATGGTCCAGGCCACGGCAGACCGAATGTTTCGCTGCCACAAATGTTCGGAACTGCTCGAAGTTGTTTATCCGGAATGGGAGCACAGCGACCGTGAGTTCGGGCTTCGCTTGCGCGAGATATGGAGAGAGCGCCGGGGAAGTACTCTTCCGGAAGATGCAAGTGGCGTTTGGAGGTTTCGCGAGCTTTTGCCGCATGTTGAGAGCCAGCACGTGGTCACTATGGCAGAAGGGAACACGCCGCTGATTCACCTGACCAGCGCGGCGCGAACCACGGGCGTTACGCGACTGCTGGTGAAACACCAGGGTTTAAACCCAACCGGATCGTTCAAAGACACGGGAATCTCGATGGCAATCAGCATGGCGCGAGCCGAGGGATTCGAGTTCGTCTGCTGCGCGTCAACCGGTAACACGTCAGCTTCTGTGGCGGCATACGCGGCGCGCGCCGGGATGAAGAGCATTGTTTTGCTCCCGGCAGCGCAAGTGGCATCAGGCAAGCTGGCACAGGCAATCGAATACGGCGCACACGTGCTGCAGCTGAATACAGATTTTGATGGCTGCCTGAAAGTGCTGCACGAGGTCGTACGGAATTTTCCGGCATACCTGCTGAACTCATTGAATCCTTATCGCCTGGAAGGCCAAAAGACTGTGGCGTTCGAGATCATGGAGCAGCTGGACTGGCGCGTTCCCGACCACGTGATTGTTCCCGGAGGAAATCTGGCCAATGGATCTGCGCTGGGCAAGGGATTCCAGGAGTTACATTCGCTGGGTCTAATTGCAAAGCTTCCCAGGATCTCGATCATCCAGGCGGCAGGCGCAAACCCGCTGGTGAGAACCATGCGCGAAAAAGCAGGCAAAGAGCTGGTGCGCGTAAGCGCGGAAACGCGCGCAACGGCGATCAGAATCGGCAATCCCGCGTCGTGGCGAAAAGCGGTGAATGTGCTGGAGAGCACAGGCGGTCAGGTGGAAGATGTCACAGAGAACGAAATTGCGGATGCGAAGTCAGAGCTTGGGGCGGAAGGAGTAGGCTGCGAGCCTGCCTCTGCTGCGACGCTGGCCGGGCTCAAGAAGCTGGTGCGAGCGAATTTCGTGAAGTCTGACGAGACGGTAGTCCTGGTTTTGACCGGGCACATGCTAAAGGACGTGGATTACATGCTGGCCTCGGGAGTAAAACGCGTGATCGGTCCCATGGCGGCGGATGCGGCCACGGTCATTTCAACTTTGGAGCGAATTCATGGCCAGCGTTGATTCGGTGTCGGCGGCCGGGAGCAGCGGCGGCCAGGTTCGCAAAGAAGTTCGAGTGGGAATTGTCGGTTATGGAACCGTAGGCCGCGCCGCCGCAGAGATCCTGACCGGTCACGCGCAGGAAATTCGTGAGCGCACGGGCGGAGTTTCCGTGGTGGTAACGCGCATTTGCCGTAAGTCGCCCAAAGGGGCGGAGTCAGGCGTCAACGGTGTAAGAGTGACGGCCGATTGGCACGACGTGGTCGGGGCAGAAGACGTGGATGTAGTGATCGAGGCGGTAGGCGGCATTACGATCGCGAATGAGATCGTGCGCGACGCACTGGACCAGGGCAAGCCGGTAGTTACCGCAAATAAAGCGTTGTTGGCCCGCCGCGGAGAGGAAATTTTTGCGCTGGCGAAAAAGAAGAACCTTCCAGTTGGCATTGAAGCGAGTGTCGCCGGCGGTGTTCCGGTAATCCGGGCAATTTCACAAGCGCTCGCGGCAGACCGGATCGTTTCCGTATATGGCATCGTGAACGGCACCTGTAATTTCATCCTGACGCAGATGGAGCAAAAAGGGCTTGAATTTGCGGAGGCGCTGGAACAGGCGCAGGCTGCAGGTTATGCAGAAGCCGATTCCAGTCTCGACATCGACGGATTTGATGCCCGCGACAAAATCGCCATTCTGGCCCGGATCGCTTTCGGGCATTCCGTTGATCCGGCGCTGATTCCGGTGACAGGGATCCGCCAGATTACTGCCACGGACTTCCATTACGCGCACCGCCTCAACTCGACGATTCGGCTGGTTGCCTCTGCAGAGCGCACCTCGCGCGGCATTCACCTTGCTGTGCAACCCTGGCTGGAGCCACGAAATTCCATGCTGGCTAAAGTTGATGGCGCAAACAACGCCATCTTCATCGCGGGTGAAAGGGTTGGAACGCAGATGCTTTACGGCCGTGGTGCGGGCGGGAACCCGACAGGAACAGCAGTGCTCTCTGATGTGATCGAAATTGCGCAGCAGCTGGCACGTGGCCAGATGGCTGCCGGTTCCATGCCGGGATTTCACAAACCGGAGCCGGCGCAGCTCTCTCCGCGGTTGCAGCCGATGAACTGGTTTCTGCGGCTTGCCGTGAACGATCGCCCGGGAATCCTGGCGCGCGTAGCAGAAGTGATCGCGCACGAGGGCATCAATATCGACTCAGTAATTCAGGAACCGCACATGCCCAAGGACCGGCTCTCATTCGTCATCACGCTGGAACCAACGCTGGAGGAAACGGCTCTTCGCGCGGTGAACGAAATCAACAAGTTCGAATTCCTGCGGCAGCCGGTGCTTCTGCTGCCCATGATTTCTGAGATTGAGGAGCACGTGTGAGTGCTGCCTTAGTAGCGGACGGGTTCCACTTCGGCGGAACCATCGGCGCGGGGATCGGAAGCAGCGAAGTTCATTCCGGTGCGCGAGTTGTGCAGCACCGCCTGACCTCTCCCCATCAATGATGTGTATTCCTTCCTGACAAGCAGGTTGTGTCCCTTCTTGCGCAAAGACTGAAGCACTTCCGGAGGTACCCGCGACTCAATCACAATGTCGCAACTGAGCTGCGCCGGGATCGTGAAGCGTGGCGCTTCAAGAGCAGCCTGAATATTCATGTTGTAGTCCACGAAGTTGGAGACGAACTGTGCATGAGCGAGCGGCTGGTTGGCTCCTCCCATGATGCCGAAGCCGATACGCACGTCACCTTTTTCCATAAAGGCCGGAATGATGGTATGAAAGGGTCTCTTTCGGGGAGCGAGAACATTCGGGTGCGCCGGGTCGAGCGTGAACAGCGCCCCACGGTTTTGCAGGGCGAAGCCCATTCCCTGAACCACCACGCCGGAACCAAATGCAGAGTAGTTGCTCTGGATCAGCGAAGCGATGTTACCTTCCTTGTCGACAACGGCGAGATAAGTCGTGTCACTGCCAGGCGGCGTGCCGGGAGAAGGATTGCAGTTCGCGAGGTCAGGGTTGATCTTCGATGCCCGCTCGGCTGCGTACTTGTCCGAAAGCAGTCCTTCGACGGGAATCTTCGCGAACTTCGGGTCCGCGTTATAGCGGTACAGATCAGCATAGGCCAGCTTCATGGCCTCTATCCGGCGATGAATCTCCATCATTCCCAGCGGGCCCTGAGCGTCAGGCTGGAAGTTGCTCATGATCTTCAGCATTTCCAATGCTGCCATGCCCTGAACGTTGGGTGGAAGCTCGTAAATGGTCCAGCCGCGATACTGAATGGAGATCGGTTCCACCCACTCAGACGAAAATTCCGCGAGATCGTTCAATCCCATGGTGCCGCCCATCGCGGCAGATGTGCTTACGATGGCCTCCGCAATTTCGCCTTTGTAAAAGGCATCACGACCTTGCGTGGCTATCAATCGCAGCGCTTTCGCTACGTCAGGATTTTTGAACTTCGCACCCACGTCAGGCGGCTTGCCACCGGGCAGGAAGACTCGACGTGCTTCGGGCGTCTTTGCCAATCGCGGCTCGCCTTCCACCCAGTAATCGTGGATGATCTCCGGAACACCGTAACCGTGTTCGGCATAGTAGATCGCGGGCTCAAAAAGCTCTTTCCACGGCAGCTTGCCAAACCGTTGATGCGACTGATGCCAGCCGTCGACCGCTCCGGGAACGGTGACGCTGTGGATGCCGTCGTGCGGCATCTCGCGAAAGCCTTCGCGGTGCAGATACCCCGGAGTGAGTTTCTGCGGAGCCCATCCGCTCGCGTTCAGGCCGTAAAGTTTGCCGGTTTTGGCGTCCCAGTAGATCAGAAACAGGTCGCCGCCGATGCCGTTCATCATCGGTTCGGTAACTCCCAGCGTGGCATTCGCTGCGATCGCCGCGTCAATGGCAGTTCCGCCTCGAGCGAGAATCTGGGCCCCAGCCTGCGAAGCCAGATAATGGCTGGTGGCGACAATACCACGGTCACTGATGACCATCGATCGGCCATAGGATCGGTCTTGACAATATGATTCGAGTGCCATGGCAAATATGCAGAACAACGAGATAAGCAACGGCCGGAGCAGCATCCTGCGTGCCTCACTTGACTGGTTTTAAAACCGAAAGATTATAGAGGAATCGCTGCTTTATTTGCTCTTGCCCTTGCCCCAGGAGAAACGCCTGCCGACGATCCCTTTAATGATCAAGTGATCAGTACTTCGTGTTACGCCCCACCCAACCCCGAAGTTCAGTTCCCATTTTGGCGAAACATTCAAGTCTACTGCTGGGAAAAACTGTTGTTCTTGCTCCGCGAGGGGCTGGAATTCCCAAAAAGGGCCGATGGACCCATAGTATTCGAGGCCACCGGTCACGACTTTGTTGAAGTCATACGACACTTTTGCATTTGGTGAGAAGCCATAGCCTTCGCTTGTTCCAGGGCCATGAAGGGCTCGCTCAATGGTGGGGTTGAATGCGAAGTACCACTCGCCAAGTTGCTTGTCTATGATGGGGCGAATTTCCCAGGTCCAGGTGTCTTCAGAGAACTTCCGTCGTTGATAGCCGATCTCATTGGAGAGGCTCAAACCGACAGGCCATTTCCATTTTTCAGGGATGCTGATGCGTGGGCGAATGTGGTTGCCTACCCACTCCCACCCATCGCCGGACCGGGCGCTGGTGAATATGTAAAACCCGGTCTCGAACCAATCATTAAAGCCGTGCGTGATCTCGATGGTCTCATGAAGCGCGTGATTGGTCGGGGCTACCCCATTGATAGTCGTCTTGGTGCCCTGGACCGTGAAGTTGGTGTGAAACTCAACCATCGTGGAATTTGTTTCCACAGTTGGGGCGCTGTACACCTGGATTTCATAATTGTCCTGCGCACACAGGCGCAATGTACAGCCAAGCAAGAAGAAGAAAAGGAGGAGGCCAGGATGCCGGATCATCGCATTTCAATTGAAACATACCGGCCGCAAAATGCGAAGATGTTGCAGATTGGGTCAACAAAATGAAAGAGGGCCGCCAGAGTTACGCGGCCCTCCCGTCCTCTTATGCATCGGTAACTTACGCGGCCTTCATTGCCCTTTTGCGCTCCGCCCAGCGCTTCTTCATCATTTCAGAGATTCTCCGTTTGGATGCTGCGCTGAGACGGCGACGTCCGCGGCGTCCTGCCCTTGCGCCTCGGCGGGCGCTCATGGAGCCGCGCAGAGCCGAAATTGCCTGTTCCAGGCGGTCCCGCTCAGCCTCCAACTCCGAGATAATTCGTTGCGTATCCATATCGCTCCTTCCCGTGTCATGCTACCAACGAAGTTGAGTGGCTGCAATGTCATTTCATCACAGCTACTCGATCAAGATGATTGACATCGACTAAACGATAGAGATATTGCACGTCGTTCAAAAACATCGATAGGTTTTAAGGCGCTGAGCAGCAAGCAGCTGATTTATTACAAAAGCTGGTCGGCTTCTTAAGATTAAAGTACGGGTCCATAGATCTGAACATTGATTTTGCGACTCGCTTAGTCGGTAGCAAAAACTTGTGAAGAACTAATGAATCTCTCCCGATCGAACTATCGCACCGCGACAAGAAGTCAAAAAGCAAGGCAGAGTTCTAGGAAGTCTGCCAGGCTCTACTGCTGGCGTTCCAGCACCCGCCCTAGCGTCTCATTCAGCCGTTCCCAGAGCGGTCGCCGGCTCCACTCTTTCAAGGTGATTTCCTGACTCTGGGCCAGATCGGCGGTGAAATCCTGTTCCAACCTCCCTGCAAGTTCGGGATCTCGTGCTGCCAGGTTTACTTCGTCATTTAGGCCAAACGACCGGTTATCGAAGTTTGTGGAACCCATTACGGACCACTGGCCATCCACGAGCAACACCTTCGCATGTATCATTCCGGGCTGATACTCGTAGATATGGGCTCCAGCACGAAGCAGGTCACCATAGAGCCGGCGGCTGGAACTGCGTGTTAGAGCATGATCACTCCTGCGACCGGGGACAATGATTCTTACATCCACCCCGCGCTTCACCGCTCGGATTAATTCGGCGAGCATACTTTTATCCGGAAGAAAGTACGGGCTGTTGATGTAGATGGCACTTCGAGAGCCGGATACCAGCGCCTGGAATAGTATTCGTGCCCTGGTGGAGCCACCAGCTGAAGGTGAGCTGTTGACTACCATTGCCTTAGTCGCGCCGCGGGCGTCACACGCAGGGAAGTATTCCTTCCCAAAGAGGACCTCGCCTGAAGTTTCCAGCCAATTCTCGGCGAAAGTAGCCTGAAGGTTGCAAACTGCATCTCCTTCAACCCTCGTCACCGTATCCCGCCATCGCCGCCGCCCATCCTTGTCCAGCAACCAATGGTCTGCAATGCCGGCTCCGCCAATGAAAGCGATGCGCCCATCCACAATCAATAGTTCCCGATGGGTGCGATTGTTAAAACGCGCAACGCTCTTCCAGCTGAGGGGATGGTAAAACTGGATTTTGCCTCCTGCGTCCAGTAGCTCACGGCAATAATTGCGTGAAGTAGCAAGACTTCCTAGTCCATCCATGGTTACGTTCACTTTGACGCCGGCTGCCGCGCGCTCTGCCAGAGCCGCGACGAATCTTCTTGCCACCTCACCTTGCTGGAAGATGTACGCTTCCAGATTGATGCTTTCCCTGGCCTGGCTTATACAGTTGAGTTCCGCTGCATAAAACTGCTCGCCGTTCGTAAGCACCTGGATTTCACTGCGATGGTTTACCTGGGCATCTGTGAGCGCTTCCAGAGTTCTGAGGAACTCTTCTGAATCGATGGGTGGTGATTCAAAACACTCGACTTTATAACGTAACGCAGGCTCGAAAAGCGCCATCAGCAGCAGGAATAGCTGCCACCCGACGGCGATCAGAGCCAGTACGAAAAACGTGAGTGATACATGCATAGTTCGCCGACAACAACTCGTTTGGATGCCGGGCAAAGACTGTGCGCTCATGTCTTGAACAGCTCAGAGTTGCTAGCTTGGAAAATGGAAGTGGACGTCATGCTTGGAAGGAACGGGGACTCCGTTGCGGGTTGCGGGACTGAAGCGCCAGTCGCGCACAGCGGCGATGACTCGTTCGTCGATCCCATGTCCGAGCCCCTGCAGGAGCCGCTCGCCAATCACGGTCCCGCGCTCGTCGATTGTGATTTCAACGATCACGTCCCCCTGAAGTCCGTTCGGCAGTTCCCATTTGGCGACGCGCGGATCGGCGAATACGACGGGCAAAGCCGGCTTCACTTCATCGCCCTCGGCAGGGCCGTCGAATGAGGATCCGTTGCGAGAGCCTAACTCTCGATCGCCTTTTGTCTTGTCTGCCTCAAGGACATTGTTTCTCTTTTTCGAAACTGGTTTCGATTTCAATTTCGGAGACGCTGGAAGCGTCACAACGTTTCTTAGGTCGTTTGGCCTTTGCAATTGGGAGTCCGGTGGGAGGTAGAGTGCGACAACGGAAGGCGCTGCTGAACCTGCTTCGCCGCGAGCGACAAGATTAGGTTTGACGAAGGAAGGAGCCGCAGGCCAGCAAAGTACAGAAAGCAGAATCCCGTGAAGAAGTAAAGAAATGCCGCCCGACAGTTTTCCGCGGCCGCGTCCAGACTCCTGGCACAGAGTGTACGGCGAGTCCTGGGGATCGCGGCTGAAAAACGTCCACATACGATTTAGACGTATAACCCCATTGTAGGGTCAACTGAGTTCGCGGTCAGGCAGTAAACGCCGGGCCGCACTTAAGCATTCTTGCTCGGAAACAGAGAAGCCTGACTTAATTCATCCGCTCAATGATGGTAGCATTGGCCATGCCTCCGCCTTCGCACATGGCTTGCAGGCCATAGCGGTTGCCGGAGCGCAGCAATTCGTGGACCAGGGTGGCCATGAGGCGGGCGCCACTCGCGCCCAGAGGGTGCCCCAGTGCAATTGCGCCACCGTTCACGTTGACCCGCGAAAGGTCAGCGTCCAGTTCCTTTTGCCATGCCAGCACCACGCTCGCGAAAGCCTCATTGATTTCGATCCGGTCTATCTGTTCCAGCTTGAGCCCGGCGCGTTCCAGCACACGACGCGTTGCTGGTATCGGAGCTGAAAGCATGAGCACAGGGTCGTCTGCGGCCAGCGCAAATTCTACGAACCGGGCCATTGGCTTCATACCGAGCAATTCTGCTTTTCGTTTCTCCATGATCAACACAGCTGCTGCACCGTCAGTAATCTGGGATGAATTGGCAGCCGTAACCACTCCGTCCGCTTTGAAAACAGCTTTCAAAGTTGCCATCTTTTCAAGCGTTGTGTCTGGGCGAATACCTTCATCTTTGGTAGCTGTGCCTGCGCCGGAAAGTCCGATAGGCAGGATTTCTCTAGAGAAAAAGCATTGCTCGGTTGCGCGCGCTGCGCGGCGATGACTCTCAAGGCTGTACTCATCGAGTTGTTGACGGCTGAGCTTCCATTTTTCTGCCATCATTTCCGCGCTGATCCCCTGGTTAAAGCTCGAATTGTTGTACCGGCGCTGCATCAACGGACCGAATGGTCTTCCCGGGCTTGCGGCGGAAGCGCCCATGGGAACACGCGTCATGCTCTCAACGCCACAGGCAATCACCACGTCATAGCTTCCTGCGATCACACCTTGCGCTGCGAAGTGGATGGCCTGCTGGCTCGAGCCGCATTGTCGATCAACCGTGGTACCGGGGACGGATTCCGGAAACCCGGCTGCAAGCACAGCGTTGCGCGCAACATTGACCGCCTGCTCGCCCACCTGCATAACGCATCCCGCGATTACATCGTCAACGAGTGCAGGATCCAGCTGGTTGCGCTGAATCAGGCCGGAAAGGACATGCGCCAGCAGGTCGACCGGGTGCCAGTCGCGCAGCATGCCGTCTCGCCGGCCAAGTGGGGTCCGCAATGCATCGATGATCACAGCTTCGCGTGCCATGACTGGATGCTAGCACCTGCCTGGCCCAGCTTTCCAATTGGCGTTCTTTCTGGGCGCGACTGGGGTTAGGAGCGGGAATCACATGGCGCGGGAACTGCAACAGAGACACCTTGCTTCTGGCTCAGGTGCAACTCGGAGATCATGTTAGCCACAAGTGCGGTCCAGCCGGTCTGATGGCTTGCACCAATCCCGGCTCCATTGTCGCCATGGAAATACTCGTAGAAAGGAACATAGTCGCGCCAGTATGGATCGCTCTGGAACTTTTCCCGATCGCCAAACACGGGCCGGCGTCCATGCGGGTCGCGTTCAAACGTGCTCACAAGCCTGCGCGAGAGCTCGCTGGCGACTTCGTCCAGATTCATGAGCCGGCCGGATCCCGTGGGGCACTCGACGCGCAATGATTCACCATAGTAATCGTGGAAACGACGAAGCGCGTGTACAAGAAGATAGTTGACCGGAAACCATACCGGCCCGCGCCAGTTCGAATTGCCGCCAAAGAGATCGGTAGCAGATTCCGCGGGCTCGTAGTCCACCGTGTGCTTCACGCCATCAAACTCCACCTGATACGGGTGTTCCTTGTGGTAGCGCGAGAGAGCGCGGACTCCTTGGGGAGAAAAGAATTCATTCTCATCCAGCATCACTTGCAGAATGCGCGTAAGCTGCTCACGGTTGGTGATAGACAGCAGCCGCCGCTCCTTGTGGCCGGCTGTACGCATGCATGCCATATTGCCGGTGAGGTCGCGCCGGTTGTCAATGAACCACTCCAGGCGGCGCTTGAACGAAGGCATGGATTCGAGCAACTCGGGTTCCATGATCTGGACGGCGAACAGTGGTATAAGACCCACCATCGATCGCACCCGCAACGATAACCGTCTTCCTTCGCTCAAATTAAGAATGTCGTAGAAAAACCCTTCGCCAGCATTCCAGAGACACAGCCCATCTTCCCCCATGTTATTCATTGCGCGCGCGATGTAGACGAAGTGTTCCCAGAATTTGCTGGCAACGTCTTCATAGGTGGAGTCACACGCAGCCAGTTCCAGCGCGATGCTAAGCATGTCGAGCGAGTACATGGCCATCCAGCTGGTGCCATCCGATTGTTCCAGGCGATCGCCGGTAGGCAGCATGGAACTGCGGTCGAACACGCCGATATTATCCAATCCAAGAAAGCCGCCCTGGAACACGTTCATCCCATCCGGGTCCTTCCGGTTTACCCACCAGGTGAAATTCAAGAGCAGCTTGTGGAATATCCGCTCGAGAAACTGCGTGTCGCCCTGCCCGCCATTTTTGGCCTTGTCGATGAGGTATACCTGATATCCGGCCCATGCGTGGACGGGAGGGTTGACGTCACCCAGCGACCACTCATATGCGGGTATCTGCCCGTTGGGGTGCATGTACCATTCGCGCAGCATGAGCACGAGCTGTTCCTTGGCGAATTCCGGATCGATCAGCGCGAGCGAGACGCAGTGGAAGGCGAGGTCCCATGCGGCATACCACGGATACTCCCACTTATCCGGCATGGAGATCACATCAGAGTTGTACAGATGAGTCCACGCGTGATTCCGGCCGGACTTGCGCTCAGGCGGCGGAACGGGCTGGCCGGGATCGCCTTCGAGCCACTCGCGAACCACGTAGTTGTAAAACTGCTTGCCCCATAAAAGTCCTGAAAAAGCCTGCCGCATGATCCTGCGCCGGTCGCTGGTCGCGGTTTCAGGGATGACTACGTTGTAGAATTCGTCGGCTTCCCGGCGGCGCTGCTCGAAGATCTGGTCGAATTCGTTGCCGATCATCGCGGGCACGGGAGCAGGACGGCTTTGCTGCGCCAGCCTGAGGCGGATTGCCACTTCTTCTCCGGGAGGAACATTCAACTTGTAATGGATTGCCGCCTTGCTGCCTTCATTGTCCCGGTTCACGGCAGAGCCTTCGCCTTCGACGATATATCGATGAAAAGCGTCTTTCACATGAGGCGAGGCATTGCGAGACTTCCATAGCAGTTCGTTGTTGGTTTCGTTGTCGGTGAAGAGCGGCTCGCTGTCCTGGTCAAAGTAAAGGAAGTAATCGCCGAGATCCGTTCGGTAGGCGTGCAGCGTTTGATTGTCTTTCAACTGGATGACTGGCTTCTCTGAATCAGGCAGCCAACTCCAGGTGTTCCGGAACCAGAGCGTAGGCAGCACGTGGATCTCGGATGCTTCAGGTCCGCGATTCACGATGCGAATCTTTATGCAGATGTCCTCAACATCGGCTTTCGCGTATTCGACGAACACGTCGAAGTAGCGGTCCTGGTCGAATACGCCCGTATCCATCAGTTCATACTCGCGCTGCGACTTGTCGCGTTTCGCGTTTTCCTTCACCAACTGCGAGTAGGGAAATTCGGCCTGTGGGTACTTGTAGAGATACTGCATCCAGGAATGCGTGGGTATGTTGTCGAGGTAAAAATAATATTCCTTTGCGTCCTCGCCATGGCTGCCCTGGTTGCCGGCCAGACCGAAGAGGCGCTCCTTGAGCATGGGATCGCGCCCGTTCCAGAAAGCAGGCGCAAAGCAGAGAAACTGGTGGCGATCACTGATTCCGGCAATGCCGTCCTCATTCCACCGGTAGACCCGCGAACGCGCGTGTTCATGAGGGAAGTAGTCCCAGGCCTGGCCCCATGCGCTGTAGTCTTCGCGCACCGTGCCCCACGCACGCTCGCTTAGATACGGCCCCCAACGCTTCCAGTGCCGCGTGCGTTCCTTTGACTCGTGGAGCCGCTTCTCTTCGCTGGTCATCCTCGCTACAGTTTAGCGCGCACAGCAGCCTCGGTGGGCGATTTGAGCAATGACCGCTTCCGCGTTATCGATGCCGCTAAGGCAGGACGCGCCTGTCTACTTGATGATGTACCGCTCAGCGGCGGGTCATTCCGCCGCTGAGCTGTTTATGCCCTCATCTCAGAAACGTGCTGCCTCCGCGCGGAAAGGCAGCTTGAGCGATTGAACGTTATGCCGCTGACTTTGCTGCGCCACGAAGTTGCTTTGTCCAGGCGCGCATGGCCGCGACATGGCCGGGAGCACGCTTTTCGATCCACGTTTCGAACCGCTTGGCGGCCTTTTCGAGGTTGCCGAGAAAGAGCGGATTAACGAACATCTTCCTGCCTTCCTCAACGATTGGGGCGACTCGTTCCCAGACTCCAAAAAACTCGCCCGTCGTCTCGAAGAAGAGATCTTCGTTGAGCAGTCCATGGTTCAGGAACGCGCAGGCCTGATCCCAGTAGCTGAAAACCATCATTACCTTGTTGCCGTTTTCGGTCATAGGAGCGGCAATTCGCATGGACTCTTCCATGGACTCAGGGTGGTAGTTCTTGAAGAACCAGTCACGTGCCTCACGCAGCCTGGCTTCCCTGCGTTGCTCAAAAATTGTGAGATGAAGCTGTGCTTGTTCGTACGTCGGTTTGCTATCCATGAGTACGTCTCCTTGTTCATTGGTTACGTTAATAGACGAGCGAGCAGGGAGCAAATCGACAGTGCAAGAAAAAAACTTTTGCACAGTCCTGAGCTGCTTACAAAAGAGAATGCTCCGAGATGCGTAAGCGCCCCTCTCGTCCGACAAACCGCCCGGCTCAGCCGAGGCCGACTTGCGCGCCGAGCCGAAAACAACGGGAGCAAATTTCATCACGGCCAACTTGGAGAGTTGCACGACGTGAATCCGAACGCGAGCACCGCGATCTATACCGTCACGATATAAAAAACCCTCCATTGCGACCAAGGCGCAAGGGAGGGGCTTCTCAGAGATCTTCTATCGCGATGCGATAGTGACACAGGAGCGGCGAGGAGTCAAAAAGCGCAAAGCAAAGCGCTGAAAAAACGGGATAATCAGATGAGATTTTCTAACAAACATGCAAAAAGGCCCCGAATCGCGCGCGGAGGACCGGGGCTGAGATTGAGGCTGGGCTGATGGTGGCCACGCCGGGCGACGGCGAGTCAAAGAAGTTTGTTCTCAGAAAGGAAAGGCGAGAAAGGCGGCGTCCCCGGCGACGCAAGAGGTTTTGGAGAAGCAGCCGGGGCGCAAGCCGTCTCTCACGAACGATGCCGATGATGGTTTCACAGGATGGGAAAGGAATCAAAGAGCTTTTTTTGACGCCCCGGCCTTGATCAGGGGTGTGAAACAAGGACGGAGCGGCGAGTGGAGATGCATTTAATGGTTTCACACGACGCCGATGGAATCAAGCAGGCGGCGAAAGAGCCGATGCTGGCGACGCTGACAGAAGAGGACCGCGCGCGCCAGATGGAGAACCTGGCGGCGGGCGATGAATGGCCGGAGCCGGAGCAGCTGGCGAAATTGTTCCCGGCGAGCAGGTTGTCACCGGGGTACCACGACTGGGTGCTGTACCTGTCGTGGCTGGAGGAGAAGCAGGCGGTGGGAGTGCGGTTTG
>DATAEJ010000254.1:0-14510 GCA_036258095.1 Candidatus Angelobacter sp.
TCCGTCCGAGCCGCGTTTCCGGCAGAACTTTGACGTCACCGGTCTCCAGCCGATCTCCGGACGCACCGTTGTGTATGTAGTCCAGGGCGGAGAAATCGACTTTTTCGATTCCGCCACCAGCGCCGTCTCCAGCACCATCACACCGGTTGACATCCCTGGCCTCGCCTTCGGCGTCGTGCAGATCGATCCGTAGAGCGAGCGCCGAAGGCGCGCCGCCGATCTAATCGCAAAGGACTTCCTCAATCTCGAAGAATTGTCGTATGCTCCTGATCGCCTATGCTCGAGTACCTCAAGGCCAACTGGTTCGCTGCGCTGCTGGTTCCCTGCCTTTCTATACCCCTGTACAGCGTGAGCTGCGCTGCCATCCTGCGTCACCGCTGGAAACAGAATTTTCCCTGGCTCACTGCCTATGTATTCTTTTGCCTTGGCTCCCTGGTAGCTCTGTATCCTGTGTTCTTCTTGACCTGTTCCTCCGGCGCATGGCAACGCTTCGCATGTCTCATCTACCCTGGTGGTATTGCTGTTCAGGAGACCGTTGCCGTTGTCCTTTATACAGGTTTCGCTTACGAACTCCTGCCCCGTTCTGGAAGTTCAGGCGCGATTACTTAGTGGCGGCTCTGATTTTCGGAGTTCTCTTTTTGGTCATTATGCTTCTCGCCGCCCTCGAGGCGCGCGCTCA
Source organism: Candidatus Angelobacter sp. (assembly GCA_036258095.1). GTDB lineage: Bacteria > Acidobacteriota > Terriglobia > Terriglobales > Acidobacteriaceae > Angelobacter. Next base: position 680 of record DATAEJ010000254.1, read on the forward strand.
CAACACCGCCGACCTGGGCTTGCTTGAGCTAATCAATCGCGTGGCCTTTGGCACATCCTCACTGCTTTTGTGCGTTTTCGTGCCAATCGGACTGATCATCTGGCGTCGAGTCCTTCCGAGGGCCGGAACACTCTTGCTATCAGCGGTGTTCGCTTACGAAGGGTTTGTGGTGGTTGCTCTCTTTAGCGGCCTGGCTCAAAACCGCATGTATGAGCCGGTAAGGAACCTCGCGTTTTTGACGTTCTTGGCCATCCTCTATTGGGTCCTACGCCGCGGCCCGGAACAATTGGTGCCGACAGCCGCAGCACAGAGCGCCGCAATCGGGACCAATTAGTTGCTTCGACCTTACTCTTTCGTTTGTGTTCCTTCGCGTCCTTTATAGCGAACGAACTCCTCGTGCTCTCCTCCGTAGTCTGGAAAGTCGCGCCTCTTCGTCGTGCCATTACTGCGTGGCGCTACAGCGTTGTTCCGTCCTAACAATCGCTGTTGCAGCAGAACAAACCGCCTTTTGTGAGGATGCCACGACCGACGACGCTCGGCTCAAATCACTGGACGGGAGCTCAGGTTTCCGATCACCGGATCACCCGATCCCCCAATCTGGCTAGGCCACCTGCTTCGGCTTTTCCACCACCTTAGGCGTGAGTTTTACGTACACCTCGCCGTTGCGCACCTCCACCGGATGACAGTCGATCTTGTTCTCCGCAGGGCCCGCTACAACGCGGCCTGTCTTGATATCGAATTGCGATCCGTGCCATGGACACTGCACGGTGCAGTTCACCAGCGCGCCATCAGAAAGTGAGCCGCCACGATGCGTGCAGGAATCGCTGAACGCAAACAGCCCTTCCGGGCACTTTCCAATCACTACCCGCTGTTGACCTACGCGCGCAAGCAGCATCTGCCCCTGCGCCAGTTCACTCTGGTTGCACACCGGACGGTCCCAGCCGGAGAGCTCCCTCTCTTTTAGTTTGCCCGCGCCCGCATACCGGCGATCAACCCCGATCTGGTTGCGATAAACCAGTGTGCCGCCAAGCCATCCGGATATCCCGATCATCACCACGCCGACGGCCATCAGTACCAACGCAACCTTGTCCGGTTCCGTTGCGGGCGATCCCTGCCGGTAGGCGGCAGTAATAAAGATGATCAGCGCCAGCACGTTCAGGCTTCCATGCAGCAGACCACGCCTCTTCGCGCTCGACTGGGGCGGCACCACCGTCCACCAGTCCACCGCGCCCGGCAGGGCGGCGAGCACTGCGCCTACGCAGCCCGCGATTACGCAATAAAACCCGGCGCCCCACAGCGTCGCGCTGGCGCTGCTCACGCCGATCAAGTTGAAAATGAATCCTGTCACCCACAACCCGATCGGGAATGACACCAGCATCGGGTGAATCGGATGCGATGAAATCGCAGCCCTCGAACGCATACCGTACCTCCGAACCATGCGGGTTGGAAAGGGCACCGGACAGCTGTTGGTCCGAGCCGCACTAAACACGGCGCCCAGTCCCTATACGCACACCAACTTATTTGAATGGGATTGAGTTGCATGCTTCCGAGATGCCTGTGTTACCCGCGATCATTCGTGGCTCTCATGTGCTTTCCGCGAAGTTCGATTCCCAGATCATCAGGCCGCACTCGCCATAGGATCCCCATAGAAGCAGTAGGCCGCATAGCTATCCACCGCTTCGCTGTATGCTCTGGCACGGATCTGCTTCATGGTTTCCGCAAAAGGCACACCCTTGAGAGAGTTCTGGTAAAAGGTTTTAGTCACTTCAAAGGCAGCGCCATCCTGTACGGCCCAGAGCGGAGCCACGACGGCGGAGGCCCCCAGTTCGATAAACGAGTTTGCAAATCCTCCCACCCCATCCAGCGCAGGTATTTCTCCTCCCACTTCGCAGGCATTGAGAAAGGCCAGCGGAGCGCTTTTGAAGGCTGCCAGGAATCCCGCAAGTGTCTGCACCTGGGAGCAGTTGAGCGTGTCTGGTTTCTCCAACTCCAGGGTTTGCAGAGTCGCGCTCTTGCCATGGCAGATGAAGTGGATCACATCGCGGACCGGCCCGCGCAGTCCCTGGTTAACCCCTTTGAAGCTTGCAGGCGTAATGGTGTCCGCAGGATTGAAGTCCGGCTTCAGTTGCTCCGTTAGAAAACTCACCTCCTGCGCCGCGCTTTTCAGCCCGGACGTGGTCGGAGCGATAACGTACCCGGTTTTCATCGGGATTTTCTGCCGCGCTGACTTGTAGTCTCCGGTGACCCATCGACCGAGTTGCAACTCCACTCCCAGCGGCTCTTTCTGCTTCTGCAAGGTCTGAAATGGCACCATCAACTCCCAGGGGATATAAGGCTCCTCGGAAATCACTGACATCGTTTTTGCGCCTCTTTCCAGCGCGTTCCAGAGTAGTGACTTTGCATCTTTCGGCAACACCTTCCAGAGATCCACGCCGGCGCCCCGCAAGTTCGCGATCCGCGCCTCGTCCTTGCTCGACATGAAGTTCTGCATGTACTGCTTTACCAGCTCTCGGGTGATCTGGGGCAGGTTCCATGCGCCCTCCCAATGATCTTGCGGGGTCCAGCATTTCAGCGTGAAATGCTGCAGATCGTTCTCCTCCGTTTTCAGCACCTCCACGCGTATCTCAGCGGGTTTGGCCATCGTCTCCACGGTGATCCCGGGCGCAACTCTCTCGTTCGGTAGCACCACTTCTCCCTCGGTCGGCCGCGCCGGCACGAAGTCCTTCCAATCCCAGCCCTGAGCGCCCATTTCAATGAAGCGCGTGATCTTGCCACACGGTCTGCCGTTGAAGCGAAAGAAGGCAGTCACGAACATCGGCTTCTCGTCGGGCGCTTTTATCAGCCTCAGAGTAAACGCGCGCTCGTTGCTCATGCCTGTTGCCACCTTGACATCGAGCGTGGGCGGACTCTCTAGGTCCTCCACCGCAAAGTGGCTTGAGCTGTCGAACCATATCTCCAGGGAGAAGCTCTTTACGTTCGCGGGGAGTTCCACTTTCACCCGCTGAACATCCGCTCCCTTCGCCGCCGGACCCTGATCGACCCAGACCGCACACCTGTAAGCCTTTCCCGGCTCGAGTTCTTTCCGCTTTTCAATCTGTGGCGTGCATTCAACGATTCTCATTGGCGGAGTTTCGCCGCCGCCCTCGGTTTGTTGCTGTAATTCTGCCGCGCCTCCATCCAACTGCTGCTGTTGCTGCTCTTGTTGCTGCTGTTGAATTTCTCTTCCGCGCTGGGGTGGTTTTGCCCGCGCTATATGCTTCGGCGGTTCTGGTTTTTCACTGCCGCCCAGTACGTTCCCCCAATCAACTGCAACACCGCCACCGCCGCTACCTTCACCTCCGCCAGCTCCGAAATCACCTTCACCTTCGGCGTAGTCACCTCCACCTCCGCCGTAGTCACCTCCACCTCCTTCTTCGAAATCGTCTGCACCTTCGCCTGCTCCGTAGTCAGCCCGAGGAGCTTCTTGATGGATAAAGGACGAAAAGTTCTCTATTGCGTTTTCACCACTCAGTCCCGCACTGCTGTCTGTGTAACTGAACCTGCTTGCACCGAGCTCAAGCCGCTTGCCGCTTTGTTTTGCCGCTTTTTTTGCCGGCGACCGCCTACTCCCTCCGGAACTCTTGCCGGTGCGGAACCTCAGCCCGGCACTCCCCGCACCGGTACCTGCGCCTTCTCCAGGTAACCCGAGCACCGGTCCTCTCGATGAGGGGGATCGCCGGCCTGCCGACTTCTTGCTGGCCGCTTTCTTCTTCGGGGATATAGGCTCCGCCGCTTTCACCCGCGGCTGCTGCCTTGACTCCTGAGCTTTTGCTCTTAAGACGGTGCGCAGGTCACTGACTTTAGTGGTTGCGCTTACTCGCAGATCACCGGGGTTGATGCTATATCCCAGCTTCTTCACCGCCCTCGCGATTGCCGCCTGCAGACGCCCCAGTTTCGTCTTGCTGTCGATTCCGAGATCAACGATTCGTTTTCCGGGAGCGATCGTCTGTGCACGTGCGACTTCCCGGATTGCCGAGTCAACAATGTTCTTTGCCTGTTCCGCCGTCAGCATTGGCTCCTCCCGTCTATTGGATTGTTTCGTTCTGCGCGGTCAGCACCTTTCCGTCTTCATCCAGATAGCGCACCTGGATCTTGTCTCCATGGAAGTCCAGCACTGCGAACCCGAATTTGGCCCACAACTCCACACCACCATCCACGTAGTCACGATATTCCCATTTACCGGGTGCAGGCGTTGGACCATCGGCATCATGAAGCTGATAAACCGGTACTCCTCCGTGCCCGATGCATCTTGGAAACCGGATCTTGTCCACCTCGTTGAAAGTCATCAGCCGATGCTCGTGTCCCCAGAGCCATGAAGCCACGTCCAGTTCTTTCAGTACCGGTTGGATCTGACGCGGCACGCCAGACTGGTCCACAGTCTCAAAAGAACTGCAGTATTGGTGATGGCTCAGCAGCATCGTCTTGAGGCCTTTCTGTGCCCCTTTCAGGATCCAGCTCGGCTGGTCGCCCCGCAGCGCGGCGTCCCGGTGTGACGTATCCAGACCAAAAATCTGCCAATTTTTATTGGCCATATGAAACAAGCTGCTCTTTCCCTGCCAGAATGAGAATCGTTCGTCTTTGAGGCAATAATCGTAATAATCCCAGCCTCCTGAAAACATGTCGTGGTTCCCGTTCAGGTTGAACGAGCCGATCTTCTCCTTTTCCGCGGGCTTCACCGGCCAGTACTTGAGGAACCGATCGCGATATTCGTGCTCCCACCCTGAGTAGTACACATCGCCGAGATGGATCACGTGCTTCTGCCATTCCTTGACCGCCGGATCATCAAGCTCTCGCCGCATGTATGTGCTCACTTTTTGCGCGCGCGGAATTCCACTGCCCCAGTCTCCCACCACGATCATTCGCAGGTTGTCATCCGGCAGCGTGATTGGCTCCTTCCGCGCTGGACGATCTATAAACGCATGCCGGCCTTTGAATTTGCGCACCCCTTCCGCGAACAAAGAATTGATCCATCCGATGTCAGTCTGTTCAAAGGCACCGAATAGCCGCCTCCCCTCCAGATATTCCGGCCAGATCGTCAGGTTGGAACCCGCCACGGGAGCCGGACCTAGGCGCCGATCATCTTCCGGGTCCGGTGTCTCCACCAGTTCCGGCCGGTTTTCAAAAAAATGCTTCTCGATCGCGGATTGCAAATTGGAGAGTTCCGGAGAGCGCGGAATGTAAGCGCTTCGTTCCGACGGCGTCAATTCATCCTCACCGCCCCTCCGTTGCTCATCCTTTGCGGTCTCCTCGTTCTTCAGGAATTGCTCTGCCTCGTTCAGTCCATTTACGATTTCAGCCCGTTCCCCTTCGTTCATGTCGTCGATCGGTGTTTCCGTTCGCGCTCGCCGGTCTTCTGCCGCTACTTCAGCCTGCGCGCGCATCTGTTTAAGTAAGTCTGTAAGTAATCTCTTGTTTAAGACCTGCTGGATCATGCTGGTAGACACCTTTCTTAGCGAAGGGGGGTGGGTGCCCAATTCTAACCAAACCCACACCTTCCAGGAGGTCGAGACAGCAAAAATTACGATTGGAGAATCTTCCGCCGACCCCCAGCCTTTTCCTTTTGTCCTGTTTCATTTCTAATCCCTGCATGCATTCAATCGACGGCAGGGAAGCGGCGGACGCATGCACATCGGTTTCTGGATAGCCTTTAACGCTGCCATCCTGGTTCTGCTGTTCATTGATCTGGCTGTATGGGGACGGGGTGGTCGCGCCCTGACATTCCGCCAGGCTGTCATGAGCAGCGCATTCTGGATCGCTCTTGCGCTCGGCTTTGCGGTCTTCATTCACCAATGGCTTGGCGCTACGAAAAGCCTGGAGTTTATTACCGGTTATCTGGTCGAAGAAGCCCTGAGTGTCGACAACCTGTTCGTCTTTATCCTGCTCTTCAATTACTTCAAGGTCCCGCCCGAGCAGGAACGTACCGTCCTGTTCTGGGGAATTATAGGGGCGCTGGTGATGCGCGGCGTTTTCATCATTGCCGGTGTGGCCCTGGTGCACCGGTTCCACTGGATCATCTATCTTTTTGGCGCGTTTCTGGTCTACACCGGATTCAAGCTCTTCGGCGGCGGAGACGAGCAAGTGGACCCCTCACGCAACATTGTCCTGCGCTGGAGCCGCAAGCTCATTCCTGTGACTGACCATTTTGAAGGGAATCGCTTTTTCACCCGGAGCGCCGGACGTTTGATGGCCACTCCGCTCTTCATCGTTTTGCTGGTGGTCGAAACGACGGATGTTCTGTTCGCAACCGATTCCATCCCTGCCATCCTTGCCATCAGCCGCGATTCCTTCATCGTCTACACGTCCAATGTCTTCGCCGTGCTCGGTCTGCGATCGCTTTTCTTTGCGCTCTCCGGCTTGATGAAACTGTTCCACTATCTAAACTACGGCCTTGCCGTTGTATTGATATTTATCGGAACCAAGATGCTGGTCTCGTACAAGTACCACATCCCAACGTGGGTGGCCCTGTTGGTAATCGCGAGTGTCCTTGCGGTCTCGATCTTGACTTCCGTGCTGTTTCCCAAACCAGAAGAGAAGACCGCCAAGGCTGGCCCGCAAAGCCAATCACGGACTTGAGGGTAGTCCTCCTGAAGGAGCCGCTGGCGTGTTATCTTTGTCCGCCATCCCAACCCGGAGGAAATCGCTCGTGAGATATCTGAGAATGTTGATTCTGATTGCTGTTTTTACCATGGCGACAGCTGGCTTCGCGCAAGGCGGAGCGGCGGCGGCCCCGTCCCCTGCGCCACAGGCGCAACCATCGCCCGCACCCACAACTAACCTCGCAGCAGTTGTGGAGCGCCAGGTCAGCCAGTACGAAAAGAACGTGATCGACGTGGCCGAAGCCATGCCGGAAGACAAATATAATTTCAGCCCGGTCAGCCTGAATATCCCTGGCGCTGCCTACAAAGACGTACGGACATTCGCGCAGCTGCTTAAGCACACCGGCACTGCGAACTTCCGCTTCTGGACCACGCTAACCGGCGAGAAAATGCCCACCAACATCACCGGTCCAAACGGACCGGATGAGCTGAAGACCAAGGCAGAGATCATTCAGTTTCTGAAAGACTCATTCGCGGTCGGCCATCGCGCCGCAAAAACTATCTCGCCGGAAAACGCGACGGAGCAGGTTAGTTTTTTCGGGCGCCCTGCCGCGCGCATTTTCGTTGCTTCAGGAGCGGTGATTCACGCGGCCGACGAATACGGCCAGATGGTCGAGTATCTGCGCATGAACGGCATTGTTCCTCCAGCCAGCGCGGGGAGGTAAACTCGTAGGCTTCGCACGTTCTGATCTACACAATCGAGGCGCGGATGAGCATTCTCCGTGCCTTTTTCATTTCGCCGTTGTGCTCTCGATCCTCTGCTCTGAAGGATTTCTGGATTTGGAACCTCTGAAAAGCGAAGGCATCGTGCGGTCGTTCATCCTTAAAAATGCCGCGCAGTTTCCTTCCGAAATAACCTGCTTCCCCTGTTCCTCTGTGCTTCAAGATGTTGTCATTCACCAGTGTTTACAATTTTTTTCTTGACACGACCAAATCGCATGCTTGAATATTTATGCATCGTCCTGAATAAATATTCGTCATGACCAAACTGGCCCGCCAGCAAACGATTGTTGAACTCGCCCACGAAGGGCCCCTGCCCAATCAGCAGGAACTCGTGAAGGTGCTGGGTAGGCGCGGCTTTCAGGTCACTCAGGCCACTCTCTCACGCGATCTCAACGAACTTCGGCTGGTGAAAACTTCGGAAGGTTACATTCTGCCCAATGGTGACATGCCGGCGGAGCCGCTGCCTGCCGTTTCACGGCTGGTGCGGGAGTTTGTGCGTGAAGCGCGGCGGGCCCAGAATCTGCTCGTCGTCAAAACCGTTCCTGCAAGCGCGCAGCCGGTTGCGGTAGCAATCGATGCTGAAGGCTGGGATGAAGTCGTTGGCACTGTTGCCGGTGACGATACCATTCTGATCATTACCCCGAACAACAAGAAGGCCCGGATGCTCCAATCCCGACTGGAGGGAATGCGAGCCTGATGCCCGGACTGCTTCAACCTGCTGTAGTCGGGGCCACCGGCTACGCCGGCTTCGAGCTGGCGCGTCTTCTGTATCGGCACCCTCAGGTGAACAAGCCTGTGCTCTTCACCCGTGACGGCGGCTCCGGTGCACCTGCGCAGCTCGATGATGTCTATCCACACATCAGCGGCAATGGCGGCTTTCCGCTTCAGCCGTTCTCATGGCAGAAGGTCCAAGAGCTGGGCATCAACCTTTTGTTTCTGGCAACGCCGCATGAGACCTCGCGCGAGTGGGTGCCGGAGGCTATGAGACAGGGCATTCAGGTGATCGATCTGAGCGGCGCGTGGCGCATCGCCAATGCTGACTTCCGGGCGATCTACCAATTCAAGGACGCAGATGCTGCTCTCGCCGACAAGCTGACGTCAGAAGCCGTGTACGGCATTCCTGAGCTCTATCGCGACCGGCTGAAGGATGCTCCACTCGTCGCCAACCCGGGCTGCTACGCGACTTCCATCATCCTTGCGCTCGCTCCGCTTCTCCGCGCCGGGCTAGTTGACGTTGAGCATGGGATCATCTGCGACTCGAAGTCTGGTGTGTCGGGAGCCGGCAAAGAGCCGACGCCGAAAACGCATTTTGTGCAGGTGGCGGAGAACCTATCTGCATATTCGGTGTTCAACCACCGGCATACGGGAGAAATTCTGGAGCAGCTCGGCCTGGCACCGGAGCAGTTGGTGTTCACGCCGCACCTGCTGCCGATTCCGCGCGGAATTCTCTCCACCATTTACTTGAACCTGCGTGAAAGGCAAACACCGGAGGTGATTGCGAAGTGCCTGCGCGACTTTTACGCCGGCTCGCCATGGTTGCGCGTCTTCGCCCACGACAGGTTGCCGCAGATTCAGTATTCGCTCTACAGCAACTATTGCGACGTTGGTTTCACCCTTGCTCCGGATGGCCGGCGCATGGTGCTCGTCTCCTGCCTGGACAACCTGATAAAAGGCGCAGCCGGACAGGCGGTGCAAAACATGAACGTGGTGTTTGGCTGGAACGAAGAGGAGGGGCTGAAATGAAAATCGTAGTCAAGCTCGGCGGCGCCACTCTGGAGGACGCCGCTCTTCTGCAGCGTGCGGCGCTGGCGATCAAGCAGCTGGCCGTGGAGCATCAGGTGGCCGTTGTGCACGGCGGCGGTGCGGCCCTGACTCGCGTGCTGAATCAGGTTGGGAAGGTAAGCGAGTTCATTGACGGCCTCCGCGTGACCGACGCGGAAACCCGCGACTTCGCCGTGATGGTCCTCGCCGGCCACATGAACAAGAAACTTGTTGCTGCCCTCTCTGCGGTGCACCAGCCGGCAGTGGGCATGTGTGGTGGCGATGGCCTGGCGTTCCGAGCGCGCAAGAAAGCTCCCAATGGCCATGACCTCGGTTTCGTCGGCGAGATTTCTTCCGTCGAGCCGCGCTGGATTGAAACCATCTGGCAGCAGGGCTGCATTCCTGTGATCTCGAGCGTCGCTCTCGGCAGCGATGGCCAGTATTACAACGTGAACGCCGATCAGATGGCCTCTGCCTGCGCTGTCGCTTGTCACGCCAATTCGTTGATTTTCCTGACCGATGTCCCCGGGGTGAAGGGTGCAGACGGTCTGGTAATCCGCTGGCTCGATCTGCACATGGCTGCCGAACTCACGCAGCAGTCCGTCATCAACGGCGGCATGCTGCCCAAGCTTGACGCATGCAAAAGCGCGCTGATTAATGGCGTGAATCGTGTGCGTATTCTTCCGGCTACTGAAGTAGACGTGTTGCCGGACTTTTACTTCACCAAGATCGAATCGGGCACGGAGGTGCTGGTCGCGTGAACCTGGAGCAGGTAAAGAAGGCCGAATCGAAGCTGTTGCTGGCGACCTATGATCGCTACCCGGTGCTGCTGTATAAGGGCAGCGGTGTCCACGTGTTCGACGACAAGGGTCGCAAGTATCTCGACTTCCTGAGCGGAATCGGAGTGAACGCGCTGGGTTATAACCACCCCGCCATCAGCAAGACCATCGCTCGGCAGGCAAAACTGCTGATCCATACGTCTAATCTCTTTTACCACGAGTACCAGGCGAGGCTTGCGGCAGCGCTCACGAAGATCTCCGGCATGGATCGGGCGTTCTTTACCAACAGCGGCACGGAAGCGTGGGAAGGTGCGCTCAAAGTCGCTCGTGCTTACGCCAAGGCCAATGCCGCGGCGGGCAGCGAACCCAAGTGGCGCATCCTGGCTCTGGAACATGCGTTCCACGGGCGGACCTTTGGCGCTCTGGCAACCACGCACAAGGAAAAGTATCGCGCGCCATTCACGCCAGTTCTTCCGGGCGTGGAGTTCGTGAAATTTGATGATGTTCAGGATTTGGAGCAGAAGTTCGGTTCCACAGTCTGCGCCATCGGTTTCGAGTTTGTGCAGGGCGAAGGCGGCGTCCGGCCTGTTAGCCGCGAGTTTGCGGCCAAAGCTCGTGAGCTCGCCAACAAGCATGGCGCGCTGCTCATCGCCGATGAAATCCAGAGCGGCATGGGCCGCACTGGAAAATGGCTCGGCTACCAGCATTACGGGATCGTTCCAGACATGGTCACGGTCGCCAAACCCATTGCAGGCGGACTGCCACTTGGCGCACTGCTGGTCACCGAAAAAGTCTCCCAGTGTATTCATCCGGGAATGCACGGGACCACCTTCGGGGGAGGTCCGCTGGCCTGCAGTGTCGCACTGGAGCTGATCAAAGTCCTTGAGAAGCAGAAGCTGCTGAAGCATGTGCAGAAGACCGGCGACTACATGGTCGCGAAGCTGAACGTGCTGAAAAAGAAGCACTCGGCCATCACCGCTGTCCGCGGCCTCGGCCTGATGATCGGGGTCGAACTCGAATCCGCCGAACTGGCCAAAGCCGCCTTCCAGAGCATGCTGGAACAGCGCGTGATCCTGAACCGAACCGACGAAACTGTGCTTCGCTTCCTGCCCCCGTTCATCGTCAAGAAGAAGCACGTGGACGAGGTGATCCAAAAGCTGGACAAAGCACTAAGCAGTCAAAGCAGGGAAACTGCACTGACTACCGCCGCCCGGAGGACAAGATGACAACATCAGCCCGACTTTTCGACTACGCCGCTCTGGCGCCGCAGCCCAAGCCGGTTACAACCCGTGACCTGATCTCCGTCCAGGATTTTTCGCCGGAGGAGACACGCGGTTTGTTTGAGCTGACGAACATCATCAAGCACCGCCCCGCGGATTTCCGCGGCGCATTGGCCGGCAAACAGCTCGTACTCTTCTTTGAGAAGGCCTCACTACGCACGCGGCTCACCTTTGAAGCGGGCATGGCCAGCCTGGGCGGAACATCGCTCTTCATGGACCAGACGCGCTCCCGTCTCGGTGAACGCGAGCCGGTGTGCGACATCGCGCGCAACGTCGAGCGCTGGGTCGATGGCGTAGTGCTGCGCACCTACGCGCATGAGACCATTACCGAGATGGCCAATAATGCCAGCATCCCCGTGATCAACGCGCTGAGCGATCTCGAACATCCCTGCCAGGCGTATGCCGATTTCTTCACTCTTCAAGAAAAGTTCGGCGACCTGGACCGCGTGCATATGGCCTACGTCGGCGATGGCAACAATGTGGCGCACTCGCTCATGCTGGCTGCGGCGACACTGGGCACAAGCATCTCTGTTGCGACGCCCGCAGGCTACGAGCCGAATCCGGACATCACCGCGGCCGCTAAGCTGATTGGCCGCAGCACCGGTGCATTCATTGAGATCACGAATGATCCAGCTCAGGCCGTAACCGGCGCCAACGCCATTTACACCGACGTGTGGGCAAGTATGGGCCAGGAAGATGAGGCCGCCGAGCGCGCCAAAATCTTCGCGCCATTTCAGGTCAATCATTCACTTTTTGAAATGGCGGCGCCGGATGCTTACTTCATGCACTGCCTGCCCGCGCATCGCGGAGAGGAAGTGACGGCTGACGTGATCGATTCGCCGCGCTCCATGGTTTTCGATCAGGCAGAGAACCGGATGCACGTGCAAAAAGCGATTTTACTACTGTTGTTGGGCAGCGGCATGGGCCGCGTGTCCTCAAGGAGCAATCATGCGTGAGAAAGTAGTTCTGGCGTACTCAGGCGGTCTTGATACTTCCATCATCATTCCGTGGCTGAAGGAAAACTATAACTGTGATGTGATCGCCATGATCGCCGATGTCGGCCAGGGGGATGACATCGATGCCGTCATTGAGAAAGCGTACAAGACCGGCGCGGTTAAGGTCGTGGTCGAAGACCTGCGGGAAGAATTCCTGAACGAATATGTCTACCCGGCCCTGCGTGCCGGCGCGGTTTATGAGCATAAGTATCTGCTGGGGACTTCGCTGGCCCGGCCCGTGATCGCAAAGCATCAAGTCGAAGTGGCACTACGCGAAAACGCGACCGCTCTGGCGCACGGCTGCACCGGCAAGGGAAACGACCAGGTCCGCTTTGAGCACGCGTTCCAGGCGCTGGCCCCGGAACTGAAGGTCATCGCACCGTGGCGCGAGTGGACGCTCAAATCGCGCGAAGACTGCATCGACTACGCCGAACAGCATGGCATTCAAATCACCGCCAGTCGCGAAAAGATCCACAGTCGCGATCGCAACATCTGGCACCTGAGCCACGAAGGCGGAGAGCTGGAAGATCCTGCCAACGCACCCTTCGAGAGCACCTGGCAGCTCACCAAGTCTCCTCAGGACGCGCCCGATCGCGAGGAGACCGTAACCATCGGCTTCCAGCAGGGAACTCCCGTCTCAGTAAACGGCCAGAAGCTCGATGCTGTCTCGCTCGTCGAGTTGCTGAACGAAATCGGCGGGCGCAATGCTATCGGCCGCGTTGACCTCGTGGAGAACCGTTTTGTCGGTATCAAGTCGCGCGGCTGCTATGAGACGCCCGGCGGCACGCTCTTGCTCACTGCGCATCGCGAACTGGAAGCGCTGTGCCTGGAGCGCGATCTCTCGCACTTCAAGCAGCAGATCGCTCTCAAGTACGCCGAGCTGGTTTATTACGGACTGTGGTTCACCCCGTTGCGCGAAGCCCTGGACTCCTTTGTTTCCGAAACGCAGAAAGACGTCACCGGCTCGGTCACGCTCAAGCTGTACAAAGGCAACGTCTCGATCGGCAGCCGCGAATCCGAGTTCTCGCTCTATCGCACCGATCTGTCTTCGTTCACCATGAGCGATAGCTACGACCAGAAGGACGCGGAAGGCTTCATTCGCATCCTTGGGCTGCCCGCGCGGTCCATGGCGCGGCTTAAGCAGCAGAAGAACAAGCCCGCGGAGATCACCAAGTGAAGATGTGGTCAGGCAGATTCCGGCAGCCGCTTGATCCGCGGTTCGAGCAATGGCAGCGGTCGTTCCCCTTCGACCGCCGCTTGCTGACCTTCGAACTGGCGGCAAGCCGCGCGCACGCGTTGGCGCTGCGCGTCGCCGGTGTGCTCTCCGCCGACGAACAGAAACTGGTGCTCTCCGGTCTTCAAGAAATCGGCCGCATTGCCGCGAGCGACCCCAAATTCCTCGACGACACCGAGGCCGAAGACGTCCATCATTTCGTCGAGAAGCAACTGGTTGCGTTGATCGGCGAAACCGGGAAAAAGCTGCACAGCGGGCGGAGCCGTAATGAGCAGATCGCCACGGACCTGCGGCTCTTTGTGCGCGAAGAAATCGATCAGCTTCGTTCGCTGCTGGGTGGCTTGCTGCAAACGCTGCTCGATCGCGCAGAAGAACACCGCGCCACGGTCATGCCGGCGTACACGCATTTGCAGCGGGCGGAACC
>DATAEJ010000255.1:0-14710 GCA_036258095.1 Candidatus Angelobacter sp.
CTTCCACTCCTTCTTCTTCTTTCGTTAACCATCATCACAGCAGGCGCGTGGGCTCAGTCCACGGTCGCCAGCGGTAGCATTCAGGGCACGGTCACTGACCCGAACGGTGCCGTTGTACCCAATGCTTCTGTCACCATAACCAACAAGGACACAGGCCAGAGCTCGAAGCTGACCACTACTTCCAGCGGCGCCTTTGCATCGGGCGCGCTTCAGCCCGGCAACTATCAGGTCCGTATAGAGGCCAAAGGATTCCAGACCCAACTGCTGAACGTGCCCGTGCAGGTCGGCGTCACGGCATCGGGTAACGCAAAGCTATCGGTAGGACAGGCTACAACGGAAGTCGAAGTCACCGGCACTGCCGTCGCCATCAACACCGAACAGGCGACGGTTCAGGGCGTGCTCACCGCGCAACAGATTGAGAACCTGCCCATCAACGGCCGTAACTTCCTCGATCTCGCCCAGCTCGAACCTGGCGTGCAGATCCAGGATGGCGGCAACTTCGATCCCACCAAGAACGGCTTCTCCTCCATCTCCTTCGGCGGACGCTTTGGGCGCACTGCCCGCATTGAAGTGGATGGAATCGACATCTCTGATGAAACCGTCGGCACTACCACGCAAAACCTGCCGGCGAGCGCAATTAATGAATTTCAGGTCAGCCAGTCTTCACTCGATCTTTCCACCGAGCTGACCTCCTCGGGCGCGGTCAACGTCGTGACCAAGTCGGGCAGCAACAAATGGCACGGCCAGGGCTTCTATCTCTTCCGCGACCACAACATGGCCGCCGACATCTCAGACAGCAATCTCTATTTCCAGCGCAACAATTTCGGCGGCAGCTTCGGTGGCCCCATCGTTCAGAACAAGCTCTTCTTTTTCCTGGACGCCGAGCGCCTCAAGCAGGACCTCGCTGAACCAGTGGCGAATGGCTCAGCCTTTTCCGCTCTCAACGGCAGCTTCAATTCGCCTTTCCGTGATACCGCGGGCGTCGCCAAACTCGACTGGCAGATCAGCCAGAATTACAAAATGTTCTATCGTTTCTCTTACGAGCAGAACAACAGCATCAAGGGCTTCATCCCCAACAGCTTCCAGCCTTTTGACAACGTGAACAATACGCCTGTCCACGTGGTCGGCCTGGATTTCACCACCGGCTCCTTCAATCACGCGATCCGCTTTGGGTACACAAAATTCCGCAACGGCATAACCGATGCAACTCAGAACGGCGTCTTCAATCCGGCACCCGAAGGGAGCATCACGATTGGGCCGTCACTGAGCTGCCTTGCTGGCGGTGTTGATTCCTTCTGCTCTGGCCCCAACCTTCTGGCGCCGCAGAAGACGTTTCAGCAGAACAGTCAGATCAAATACGACGGCAGCAAGATAATTGGCCCTCACATCATCCGTTATGGCGTGGGCTTCAACCACATCCAGGGTGGCGGTTTCGCCAAATTCTTTGGCCTCGCGCCGACGATCAACGTTGACCCCTCAGCCTTCCCCAACGGCGTCATTCCGCTTTGCACTGCCGTAGGCCAGCCGGATTGCATCGCCAACATCTTCCCCGGTGGTGCGGCAAATCCGCTGAACTATCCGGCAGAAACGGTTGTCATGGGCAATGGCCAGGGTTTCTCCTCCGAAAAACCGGCGTTCGGGCTTCCCGGCGGCGGCCTCGGGCCTGATAACCGCTTCAATTTCTATGTCGGCGATTCGTGGAAATTCCGTCCGAATCTAACCCTGACGCTTGGCGTGCGCTATGTGCATGACACCGGCCGCACCGACTCTGACATAGGGCCGATTTCCTGCAACACCCTCGATCCAACCATCGCTGCCAACCTTTCGGCTGCGGGTACGCCCTGCACCACCAACATCCTTGATCTTTGGGGAGCCGGTCTCGGCAATCGCGTAAACAATCCAGCGCTGAACTTTGCTCCGCAGTTCGGCTTCGCCTGGAAGCCATTCAATGCCACCAACACAGTCATACGCGGCGGCATCGGCCTCTATTACGAAAACTCCATCTTCAATAACAACCTGTTTAACCGGCCGGGAAGATTGGCACAGGGTCTTTTCCTCGTCACGATCGCCCCATGTCAGGGTGGCACCTCCGTGGGCGTGGATCTTCCCACGGGAGGCACCATTGATACATCAGCCCTCTGCGGGCAGCCCATTGGCTCGGTCGCTTCTCAGCTGGCTGCAGTTCAGCAGCAATATCAGGCAGCTACTGCTACCGCAGGCGCAGCCGTAAACTCCGCCTTTATAGGCGGCAACCTTGCCGCCAGCGGCGGCTTCAATGGCATCAACCTGTTCGCTCCCAATTACAAGACTCCACGCTCGGTTCAGATGAACATCGGCTTCGAGCATCAGTTCGGCAAGGGAGTCGTTTGGTCTGCGGACTACCTGAGGAACGTCGGCACGCACACGCTTCTCGCAATCGACGTGAACCACGTCGGTGACGTACGTTTCTTTGACAAGGCAGCAGCCGTCGCTGCGATCAACGCTGCCACC
This sequence comes from Candidatus Angelobacter sp., assembly GCA_036258095.1. Lineage (GTDB taxonomy): Bacteria > Acidobacteriota > Terriglobia > Terriglobales > Acidobacteriaceae > Angelobacter. The sequence continues at coordinate 2,491 of DATAEJ010000255.1, forward strand.
GCCTCATTTGCCGGATGCACAGCAGGAGACATCAATTGTGCAATTTCGAAGGGGGCAACAATCGCAGACTTTTCCGGCTTCGGACTTGATTCCGGCACGAACGTCTGTTTCGGCGGAGCTCAGGCAGCTGGGCAATGCGCCGCGCCTCCGGCGTTCGGCGGCGTCAATCCTCAGCTCGGTGTGAACCAGATGCTCTTCCCTGCTGGTCGCTCCGTTTACAACGCTTTCCAAACTTCACTAAAAGCGAACGTCACTAACCCTGTTTCATGGGTGAAGGGCCTGAGCTGGCAGGTCTCGTACGCACTCTCTCGCTACGCTGGCTCTGCCCTGGACTCAGACTTCATCAACACCGCCATCGACAACAATCACCCGGCAGGCTTCCTTGGACCCAATGGACTGGATCGTACGCACCAGTTCTCGTTCGGCGGCACCTTTGACCTGCCTGCCCACATCCGCTTCGGCGTCGTTGGCCACGCCTATAGCCCACTGCCGGTCAGCCTCACTTTGCCGGCTCCGGGACCGGGTGGCATTTTCGTCAGCGATGTGACCGGTGACGGGTCCGGCGACGGCAGCATCATCTATGGAACCGGTGACCTCGTTCCCGGAACTAATATCGGTGCCTACGGGCGCAACATCAAACCCGGCGACCTCGCCAAGTTCATTTCGAATTTCAATTCCACCCAGGCTGGCAAACCCACTCCTGCTGGTCAGGTGCTTATCGACAACGGCCTCATGACCTTGTCCCAACTGCAATCCCTGGGCGCGGTCATTCCCACCCTCGATATGCCTACTGATCCGCAGGGTCTGGGCTGGTTGAAAACGTTCGATCTCAAGTTCAGCTATCCGCGCAAGATCGGCGAGACCTTCCAGATCGAGCCGAGCGTCTCGTTCTTCAATGCGTTCAACAACGCAAACTTTGATGGACCAAACAACGCACTGAACGGCTTCCTCAACAGCGGTCCCGGCTCCGTCAATGACTCAACCAAACAAGACCACGGCAATTTCCGCATCGCTCCCGGCTCCGGCACTTACGACCTGGGCGCGCCGCGCGTGATTGAGTTTGGTCTCAAACTCACTTTCTAACCCCAATCATCGTCCTCTGCGGGCCGCTCATTTCGAGCGGCCCTCTTTTCGTTGTGAACTCTTGCTCTATTGAGTTTTCGAACTGTAAACGGAAGTCACGAAGATCTCAAACACGCGATCCATCAGCGGCGGCAGCCGCGGCATATCGTAGCCCAGTCCGTTTCCGAGGTGAGCGTAGCGAACCGAGGAATAAGGGCTGGGTAAGCCAATAAAAGAGATCATTCCTCACGCCGTAGGCTGTCGCGCAGCGAAGCGGAGCGACAATAAGAAAAAGGCGCGGCAATGAAGATTTTCAACGTATCCCGCGTCGGAGTTTTAAGCGTTGCATGATTCGCGCATTCCATCCCGCGCGATTCTCTGTCTCGGACCAACGTCCAACAACGGCTCTCAACACCCCATACGCGACACACACATGCATAAACGCGTTCTTATATTTTCTCTTCGCTCTATAACTGTTTGAACGCTAATCAAAAACTTCCATCGCGCGTACATGCTCCATCGCTCTCACCCTCCCATTTTTGAGAGCTTCTGATTTCCATTTCCTGAATCCAGCAACGCACTTCATCACATCTGGCCACCGTTTTCTCTCAGAACCTCTGCTTCCGCAACTCGCCTTTACGTTGGCAAACATTGTGCTCATGAAACTCATGGTCAGGCTCAGCCGCCCCGCTGCCACGGTCGAAGCCTGCCGGATAAGGAGTAGCGATGGTCAGCAAATCCCCAGGTAAATGGATTGTTCTCTTCTTCTTGCTATTCGGTATCTCTGCTTTTGCGCAGCAATCCACAGTGGAAGGCGCTGTGAGCGGTGTTGTCGTTGACACCAGCGGCGCCGTGGTACCGAACGCCAAAGTCTCGGTCACCGGTCCCGGAGGAACGCGCACCGTAAACAGTGATAACGAAGGCAAGTTCCTAGTCCGGGCTCTCGCGCCCGGAAACTACGCGCTGAAGGTCGAGCAGCAAGGCTTCAAGTCGGCGGATGTGAGAGGCATAGTCGTAGCTGTAGGCCGCACCACCGGCGTGCGCATGCAACTCGAACCCGGCGCTGTGAGTGAAACGGTGGAAGTGGCCGCTAACGCAGCCACCGTGGACACTTCATCCACAGCCACTGGCTCCAACTTGAACGACACGTTCTATTCGTCGGTACCTGTGCCTCGCAACGTATCCGGACTGTTTTACGTTGCTCCGGGCGTGCAGGATAGCGGCGGCGCCGGACGCTCCAACCCGTCCATCTCCGGCGCATCAGGCCTCGAGAATCTCTACGTCGCTGACGGCGTAAACATCACCGATCCCGCATTCGGCGGGCTCGGCATTTTCACCCGCACCTACGGTTCGGTAGGTAGCGGCGTCAACCTGAGTTTCATCAAGGAAGTCCAGGTCAAGACCGGCGGCTTCGAACCACAATACGGCCAGGCGACCGGAGGTGTGGTGCAGATCGTCACCAAATCCGGCAGCAATACCCTCCATGGATCGGTGGCCGGCTTTGTCGCTCCCGTGAGCACCGCTGCCACAAATCGCAATGTAGACGATTTCCATAACCGTCAGTTCGGTAATGGCTTTTTCGTTTCCAACGCCACAACCGGCTCACCCGCCAGCAGCCTCGGTGTTGGTCCCGGATCGTATGACATCAGCGCCGAACTCGGCGGCTACATACCCCATTTCAAGAACCACATCTTCTTCTTTGGCTCCTATAACCCGACACTCAACACTGACTTCATCACCCCGCCGGCGACCGCCGGCAGCCCAACGTTCTTCCAGTCGGTTTTTGCCAATGCAGGTCTTCCGGCCACCACTCCGATTCCCCCGGTTGGCCTCTTTAACTTGTCCGGCGGGCGTTCCATCTATACCCGGGCATGGATCAATAACTATGCGGGCAAGCTGACGTTCAGACTGAACGACAAGAATACGATTGAAGCCTCCGTATTCGGCGATCCCACATCCACCAACAACGCTGCCTTTCGCGTCGTGACTGCCGCGGACACCACGGTGTTCAGCAAACAGAACTATCAGACACGCAATTTCGTTACCCGTTGGAACGGTACTATGTCGCCCACCTGGCTGCTCAGCGCCAATGTGACGTGGAACCATAATGAGTTCACTGAAGTCCCACAGAATCCCAACGTTCCTAACGTCGTTGACCTCACCATCAGCGGCATCAGTCCTACGCTTCAGGGCCTTGGCTTTGTGGAAAACCACAACGCGGACAACTTTGCCTACTCGATCGATACCAACAAGACGGCTCGCTTCCTGGGTACCCACACATTCACGGTGGGCTGGAACGAGGGCTTCCTGAATTATGACGATATCAAGAGCCGCACCGGAGGCCTCTTCCCCGTTCCTGATGTCGGCCCCGTGCGCAATCAGGCAATCTATGGCTGCGCAGCTCCCACTGGCGATGTCACCTGCCCGTTGGGGTTCCTGACCAATGCCCAGTACCGCCTGCGCTCATCGCCGACTTGCACACTTTGCCCGGTGTTTCCGACCGTCGCTGGACCGACTCCGGTTTCACTGCAGATCAACCGCGGCGAATATGGACCGCCTACAATTTCTACCGAGGGTCTTTCACTCGCGCTGTACGGGAATGACTCGTGGCAGATCAACAAGCACCTGACGTTCAACCTCGGATTGCGCTGGGAGCAGTACCGCATGGCGGGTGAGGTGGAACACTACACCTTCACTGACAACTGGGCGCCGCGTTTGGGCGTAGCTTATGACCCGTGGGGCGACCGCAAGACCAAGCTCTACCTCAATTGGGCCCGCTACAACTACCAGATGCCGCTCGACGCAGCCATTCGCTCTCTCAGCAATGAGCTGGATCTGACGGCCCTGCGATTCGCTCCTGTTGTGAATGCGGATGGTACCGTGACCGTAATTCCCGACGCGGCCCATCTGCTGAATGCCCTTCCGGGCGGGGTCGGTGGCGCTGCCGTGACTTCAGCTCAAGCGGGAGCCAGCGGCACTACTGCGAATATCGAGGGCTTCGCCCCCGGAACCAAGATGCAGTATCAGGACGAGTACGTCGGCGGAGTCGAGCATGATTTCGGCCACGGTCTTGTCATGAGCGCACGCTACATTGACCGCCGCTTGCGCCGCATCGTGGAAGACATGAGCGGCATTTCGCCGGAAGCTGCCGATATCGGGTTGCTCCAGCAGTTCCTCATCGGCAATCCGAGTCCAAGGCTTGACGCATTCACCAACCAGCCGGCTCCCATCGTGCAGCCCCTCGGCGGGACCTGTCCGGCTGGGACTCTGCTCTCAAACACTGACGTGAATGGCTTCCCGTTCTTTACCGGATTGCAGGCGTGCTTCCCTGCGGGACTTCTGGACAGCACAGCCGGTGCACCTGTACCGGACGGTATTCCTGACGGCTTCGCGCAGCCTGTGCGCAATTACCAGGCGGCCGAATTCGAACTGAACAAGGCATTCCAGGCTGGCTGGCTCATGCGCCTGAACTATCGCCTCGGTTATCTGCGCGGCAACTATGAAGGTGCGTTCCGCAACGACAACGGCCAGACTGATCCGAGTATCAGCTCGCTGTTTGATTTCACTCAAGGCAATCTCAACCTGTTGGGCGACCAGTTCGCAATCGGTCCTCTCAACACCGACCGCCATCACGTTGCCAACCTGTTCTTCAGCTACAGCTTCGGTGCGGGCGAGTTCATGAAGGGGCTCACCGGGCTCACGCTGGGAACCGGCATGCGCATTGAGAGCGGCACTCCAGTCAGCCAGTTCGCCAACCATCCGGCGTACGGCAACGCCGGTGAGGTGCCCATTGGCGGCCGCGGATCGTTTGGGCGCACTTCTCCCAATGGCGCGGTTGACCTCCACGGTGAGTACGCTCATAAAGTCTCTGAGCGCGCTACCTTAAAGTTCGGCACTGACCTGTTTAATATCTTCAACTCCAAGCAGATGCTGCTGCGCGACCAGAACCGCGACATCAGCTTTGCCGCTCCTGGCTCCAATACCGCCGTCGACATCACCGGTGTCCCCGGCGCTAACGATTTCCTGCGTCCTTTGGCTTTCCAGAGCCCGTTCTATTCACGGTTCTCCGTGAAAGTCGAGTTCTAGGATTTCGGGACACAACTCAGGGAGGGCCCGACCGCCCTCCCTGAACTTTTTTGTTTTTGTGACGATGTCATTGATGGGCGATAGCGGGTGGACCGACAAGGGTAGCGCAGGTAGGGCGAGGGCAGGCAAGGGTGGAGCAGACCTTCAGGTCTGCGGTTAGACTCCCCGGACTTTGTGGGCTTTAGCCCCTGAGGTAGAAATGTTGGAGGGTTCCTCACCGTCTGAAGAATCTCTGGGCAAAGATCCAAACCATGCTCACCAGGGCGTGAACATACGAATGAGCAACGATAATCAGGGCCGTAGGCCCGTCAAGGAGTTAGCCCACTCCGGAGCACGCGTGGTTTTGACAAATAAAAGAAGGGCTCCCGGCTCGCCTGCTTTTGGCGAGCTGGGACAGAGCGATCGCTCGCGGAGGGGTGGGTAAAGGTGAATTGAGAAACCGAGCCCCGTAGGGCGGGACAAGCACCAAGTGCTGGGCCCTCTCGACAAAGTCCCCGCTCGGCGAAACAATAAACTTAATGTCATCCTGAGCGGAGCCGGAGCTGTGGCGACGGCGGACGGGCCCCCGGCACGCGCGGTTTTCGCGTGTTGGGGTGGGGAGTCGAAGGATCCCGACAATGTTTCAATCGGCCATGCAGCTTCAGGGAGTTCTCTCCAGACACATTCTTCCCCCATTGCCCTCTGACTTCTTGCGTACTGTTCACCCACTCAACAAAGCTGGCATTTACACCGCACAAATCCTTGTGGCCGCCCTTTGCCTCCTCTCCTCACCCTCCTCCGCCCAAAATTTCCCCGGCTCCGGCGCCGATGCCGAGATCAGCGGTGTCGTCCATCTCGAAGGCCGTCCAGCACCCGAAGGCATCCAGGTGCTTCTGGATACAGCGCCTTCGCGCGACCAGGCAGTTGCCGGTAGCGGAGAGATTGATCGCACCCTGACCAACTCCAGCGGAAAATTCATCTTCCCCCGTATTACCTCAATGGACCGCGGCAACACCAAGTTGTTCGCGGTCACCGTCCGGCTTCGCGGTTATCAGGACGCCGTTCAGATCGTTGACCTCTCGGTGTCGCTACATGGGTACGCCAGTCTTGACCTTCATCGCACCGAACCGGCCAACCGGGGCCCAAAACCGGGCGGCGTCTTCATCAGCGCACACCAGCCTTCTTCTCCGGAAGCTCAGGAAGCGCTGGCCAAAGGAGAGGATCTGTTGCTGGTCAAGCACGATCCCAAGGCCAGCATCGAGCATTTCAAGAAACTGACAAAACTCGATCCCAAATACACCACCGGGTTCCTGCTGCTGGGCACCGCGCACATGCAATTGCAGGAGTGGCCCGATGCCCACTCGGCGTTCGAGCACGCCTCCAAACTGGAACCAAAAAATCCCGAAGCATGGCTCGGTGTCGGCGCCGCACTCGACTCGGAGAAGGATTTTTCTGGCGCCCAGAAGGCGCTTGCCAAGAGTCTGGAGCTGCAACCCAACTCTCCGGAAGCTAACTACGAGATGGCCCGAAGCTACTGGGGCACCGGCGATTGGCAGCGGGCCGAACCTTATGCCCGCAAAGCTCTTGAACTGAATCGCACTTTTGCGCCGCCGCACGTCGTCATGGGCAATATCTATCTGCGCCATCGTAATGCCGACGCTGCCCTCGGCGAATTTCAGGAATATCTCAGGCTCGATCCTCAGGGCCAGTTCGCTCCCGGGGTCAAGGAGATGATCGCCAAAATTCACCAGGCCGGGAAATAGCATCTACTCATCATGTGAGCTGTGGAATGTTATGTCGATTCGCCTTAAGCACGCCTTAATACTCTTTCTGCTTCCTGTGCTCCTTGCGGGCGCGATCGCTGCCAAAACATCGCCGAAAGATCTTCCGCCCCGCTACCGCACCTGGCTCAACGACGAAGTCAACTACATCATCACCAATGAAGAGCGTGAAGCATTCCTGCTCTTGCCAACGGATGCCGATCGCGACAAGTTCATCGCTAATTTCTGGGAGTTGCGCAATCCTACGCCGGGCGCTCCCGGCAACGCCTACAAGGATGAGATCTATAAACGGATCCAGTATGCAAAAGAGCACCTCGATGGCGTGCATACCGCAATGGGCCAAACCTATGTCACGCTCGGCGAGCCCAAGCAGCGAGCGCCTTATATCGGCCGCTCGGATGTTCGCAACATGGAGGTCTGGTTCTACCAGAACACCAATCCCGCGCTGCCGCCCTATTTTTACGTGATCTTCTTCGATCCCGACAATAACGGCACCATGAAGTTCTACAGCCCCTACATGGATGGCCCCGCCAAGCTCACCACTTCAGTCATGAACGTGGGCAGCAACAAGAAAGCTTTTGACACCATCGACAAAGCGCTGGGCCGCGAGGTCGCCCGCACCACGCTCTCGTTAATACCCGGCTCGCCCGTGGACATGCAGAACGCCACAGCCAGCCTCGAGTCGGACGTGATGCTCGGGATCCTGAAGAATCTCGCTAACAATCCGCTCACCAAGGCCGAGCTTCGAAACAAGCAGCTGGCCGAGCGTGTGACGCATCGCGTGATTCTCGATGAACAGTTCCTTGACGTCCTCACGGTTGCGCTTCGCGATACCGAAGGCAATTTCAATCTCCACTACCTGCTCCGTATGCGCCGTCCTGCTGATTTCCTGATCCAGGAATCTGATGGCAAGACTTTTTACAACGTCGATGTTGTCGCGCGCGTCTTCGGTCCGGACAACAAGATCATCTTCCAGCAGCGCAAGACTGCGAACAGCTATCTTGACGCCGCTGAACTCGCACGTCTCAAAAGCAGTGCCTTCGGCTATGAAGGCTGGCTGCCGCTCGCTCCCGGCAAGTATCGAGTGGAGTTCATGCTTACCAACAAGCTGAACAAGACCGCCTATCGCGCGCAGCGGGAAGTCACGATTCCCACCGCGCCCCAGAAAGGCCTGCGCATGTCGGACGTCGTCGCCTTCAGCAATGCGGAAGCCGTAGGCGAAGGCCGCAACTACATGCCGTTCACCTTTGGTGGCGTGAAATTCACGCCTCTTGTCGGTGACGGCCTCACCTATGCACCTGGACGAGACGTCAACATCTTCTATCAGCTCTGGGTGCCTCCCGCCGACGCCAGCTCAACTACCGCGCAGAATCTGACCGTTGATTACGCTTATGGGCGGCCTGGCGCGGCTGGCAATACTAAAAGCATCCACGAAGAAGTCGATCGCCGTCAGTTCGACCCTTACGGCTCCATGCTCACTGGCAAGAAGATCGCACTGGATCCTGAAGCGGGCCCGGGCAATTATCGCCTGATGGTTAGCGCGCTTGAACCGGCCGATCGCCAGAAGGTTTTTGCTTCGCTAACCTTCCGCGTGTACAGCGGCCCCGGTGGCGCTCCGCCGTATGATGTTGTCGATCCAGATCTCGCTGATGACGTCGCCCGAGGCGTTCCCGACTTCAACCGGGCGCTCTGTGCGCTCGCACAGAACGACAAAGATTCGGCGCTCCGCTGGTTCAAGGTTGCGCTCATGCGCAATCCTTCCAATGAAGTCGCGCGCTCGCGGCTGGCGCAGCTTTATTACGACAAGCAGCAATACGCCGACGTCGCAGCATTGTTCGCCCGCTCTCCCGTCACCCGCGAGACCGACGAGGAAGCAATTCTCCGCGGCGCTGAGAGCATCGCCCGCACCGGCAGCGTTCCTCGGGCCATTTCCCTGCTCGAAGATGCGCTCCACGTCCGCGGCAACAGCGGCCCGCTCTACCTTGCCCTGGCAGGCTACTACCGCAATGAAGGTGACACCCAGAAGGCCTCGCAGCTGGAGTCCAAAGGTCGCGAACTGATAAAACAATAAGCAGGAGCCTCTCGCAGCTGCTTCTTCTCTGCTTTGCAAGATCGCGCGGCTCGAGCGTTCTCTGGTTTACCAATGCGTTCATCCCTGCCCCAGATTCCATTTCGGTTGTGCTTTCTCGCCATCATCGTCCTCCTGGCATCTCAGCCCGGTTTACAGGCGCAGACTGCGTCGCCCGCCCCTCAGCAGCCGCCCGCCGCTGCTAAACCAACGCCAGTTCCTGCGCGCCAGATCACCGGCTTCGTGCGGCTTGGAAACAGGCCTGCTCCGGCGGGAATCACCGTAAGCGCTCGCATTGTCTTCCGCGATGATGAGCCGCATCCCACGATTGTGCAGGCCAAAACCGATTCCATCGGAAAATTCGTTCTCGATCACCTTGAGACCCTCGGCGCCAACCAGGGGCGTGAGAACTTTGCCCTCAGTGCTATTTATCCGGGCTATGACGGCGACGTAAAAGTCGTGGACCTCACCGAGTCTCCTAGTGGCGAGACAACGCTCGAACTCACGCCGGAAAGAACAGCCAACCGAGCGGCTGCGGCTCCCAATTCTACTGCGGCACCAAATTCCACAGATCGCTTCCCTGTTGACAGAGAAAAGATTCGCAAAGCTAACCTGCCGCAGGTGCAGCAGGCCATGGATCGCGGGCAGGAGTTGCTCTTCCGCCAACGGAATCCCCAGGCGAGCACAGAGGAATTTCGTCAGGCCATAAAGCTTGACCCCTTCTATGCTCCGGGCTACCTTCTGCTCGGTCTTGCGTATATGCAGACTGCCAACTGGAGTGAAGCGCAGTGGGCCTTTGAAGAAGCCCAGAAAGTGGAACCCGGCAATGCGCAAGGGTACCTGGGCGCCGGCTCCGCCATGAACGAGCAGAAAAATTATGCCGGCGCACAGAAGGCTCTGGAGCGCAGCCTTGAACTGCGTCCGGAATCAGCCGAAGCTCACTACGAACTTGCCCGCACTTTCTCGGCTCTAGGCAAATGGGATCCGGCGGAAGCACACGTGAGGCGCGCGATCGAACTGAACCCCGATTACGCGGGCCCGCATGTTCTTATGGCAAATATCTATTTGCAGCAGGAAAACGCTGAGGAGGCTCTGGCGGAATATAAGGAGTATCTGCGGCTCGATCCCAACGGCAGCATGGCGCCTGCTGCCCGTGATCTGGTGAAACAAATTTCAGAGGCCTTGGCGGCAGATGAGCCCCAGCCCACGCCGCCCAGGAAACGGTAGTCTACTTTCGAGTCTAGTTGACCGGCCGCCCCGGCTTGCTTTCGCGCAATACCTGAATGCGCTCAAACACCGCCTTCACCACCCGGTCACAACGGATCGCATGGAACTGATAAAGGTCCGTAGCCCGGCCCTTGGCGCGTGAATAGAGCTCCTTGCGCAGCATCGCGTGCGCACGATGTAAGCGCGTCTTCACTACAGCTTCGGTCACGCCGAGACTCGCCGCGGTTTCAGCCACGCTCATCTCTTCTACCTCGCGCATCACGACCACGCTGCGATAAGTTTCCGGCAAAGTTTCAATCGCCTGCTCCAGCATCTCGCGGGTCTGTGCGGTCGCGGTGCTGGTTTCGGGACTCGGGGCTGAAGACTTCATCATCGGCATGGATTCTCCGCTTTGGGGCAGTGCGTCAAGCTCGTCCTGGCGTCCGCGGCGTCGCTTCCGCGCCAGTGCCTCGTGGATTGCAATCCGGGTGAGCCAGGTGGAGAACGCCGCTTTTCCGGCGAACTGGTCCAGGTGCTCGTACGCGCGCACATACGCGTCCTGCATCACGTCTTCAGCTTCCGCATCGTCGCGCAGGATCATCCGCGACATGCGATAGAGCCGCTGGTTATAACGGCGCATCAGGACTTCAAAAAGGGGCGTTTCGCCGGACAGAACTCGCGCCACCACTTCTTCATCTTTAAGTTCGGCCATGGCGGCCGGCTGCAACGTCGGAATTGAAACCACGGGGCCTCCGCTTTCCACAATAATAGAGCGCTTACCTGTCTCTCAGGTTACACCGTTTCGCGACCCTGATTGCCTCCGGCAAGGGCAAAAATACGGCAAATAGCTGTGACTTACCCTTTCCTAAGATCGCGAACCATGCTTGCTGAGGTCGCCCAGACCTGCGCGGAGTTATCATTAGCCCATGGCAAACGCTTCTGCCCAGATAGAAGTCGTCTCCTACGCGCCGGAGCAGGGCCGCTGGTATTGTGATCAGCTTGAGCACGGAAAGGTACTGTACTTCCGAAGCATCCCTTTTGATTTTCTTCAGGACGACATCAAGTTCCTGCTCTCGCAGAAGCAGACTGGCTCGCGCTTTCACAAGAACATTTCATTCCGTCCGGAAACCGGTGTCCTGAAAGGAATGGATGCGGCTGGTCCTGACCGCGACCGCCTGCATCGCATCATGAGTGACTTCTCCCGTAAGGTCACGACTTTCATCGGTGGGTTCCTTACGCCGTATGTGGGCAAGCTCAAGCTCGACTTCGCAAGTTTTCGTCCGCTCGAGGAGCACAACCGCGATCTCCCGCTGCATAAGCGAAACGATCTTCTCCACGTTGACGCCTTCCCCACACGCCCGACTCGCGGCGCGCGGATTCTCCGTATCTTCGTAAACATCAACCCGTCAACCGGTCGCGTATGGAACGTCGGCGAACCGTTTCACGAATTCTTCCCTCGCGTGGCGGCTGGCAACCGCCTTGCTCCTCCGCATCGCGGCTCTATGGCACGCAGTCTCGCAAAAGTCGCCGCCGGCGTTGGCCTGCCGGTCCCCAATCGCACTCGCTACGACGAATACATGCTCTACCTGCATGACTGGCTGAAGGAAAACTCCGAGTTCCAGCAGAACTCTCCCAAGTACAACCTCGAGTTTCCTCCGGGCTCCTGCTGGATGGTCTACACCGATGGCGTTCCCCACGCAGTGATGTCGGGCCAGTATGCGCTCGAGCAAACATTCATCGTGCCGCGTGAGGCACTCGTCAGCCCTCAGGCCTCTCCTGTCCGCGTGCTCGAAACGGTCACAGGCAATGTGATGACCAACTAAACGCAAAGAAACGGCGGCCTCTTTTGGAGGCCGCCGGGAGTGTAGGGCCGAGCAAAGTTAGGGCTTGGTACCGTGATCGTCCATATCATGGCCGGCTTCCAAGGCTTCGTTTTTGTCGTTATCTTCCGGATGCGTGCTCTTCAGGTCCGCCTTCGCCTGCGCCTCGGCCGTCTTCAAAGCAGCCTTCGCGTCAGCAGTCGGAGCCAGATCCTGGA
>DATAEJ010000256.1:0-15785 GCA_036258095.1 Candidatus Angelobacter sp.
CTGCTTTATTGACCAGACAAAGCTTCCGACCGAGGAAGTCTACGTGACCTGCCGTACGTATCAGGAGGTCGCCACCGCGATTCGCGACATGATTGTGCGCGGCGCGCCGGCTCTTGGTGTGGCCGCAGCCATGGGTGTTGCGCTTGGTGTAAAGCACTCGGGGGCGGAGGATCTCCTGGCTCTGCGGGCAGATTTTGAACAGATCAGTAAGACCATCGCGGAAACCCGCCCAACGGCAGTGAACCTGTTCTGGGGAATCCGCCGCATGAAGGACAAGTTGGACTCGCTTTCCGGCCAGAGCATTCCGCAGATCAAAGATGCGCTGGTGCTTGAAGCGCAAAAAATGCATGCCGAAGATATCGCTGCGAATGAAGCCATGGGCCGCCACGGTGCTGTCCTACTGCCCAGCTCCGGCGGTGTGCTCACGCACTGCAACGCCGGTGCTCTCGCAACCTGCGGCTACGGTACGGCTCTGGGCGTGATTCGTGCCGCGGTGGAATCCGGCAAGAAGCTGCACGTCTTTGCTGACGAAACGCGCCCGTTCCTGCAAGGATCACGCCTGACCGCGTGGGAACTGATGAAAGATGGCATTCCGACAACGGTCATCGCGGACAATATGGCCGGCGCGATGATGAAGCAGAAAAAAGTTGGCGCGGTGATCGTTGGCGCAGACCGCATTGCCGCAAACGGAGACGTGGCGAATAAGATTGGGACTTACTCTGTCGCCGTCCTCGCAAAAGAGCATGGAATTCCGTTTTACGTCGCGGCACCATTGGCGACCGTTGATCTCAACACGCCGGATGGCGATCGTATCCCGATTGAGCAGCGCTCGGCGAAGGAAGTCACGCACCACGCCGGTAAGCAGGTTGCGCCGGACGGTGTGCGGGTGGAGAACCCGGCTTTCGACGTTACTCCGAACCGCTATGTGGCAGCGATCATCACCGAGCGTGGGATTGCGAGAGCGCCGTATAGGGAGTCACTGCAGGAACTCGCATCTGCGGCGGTCGCTTCGCGATGATTGGCTTTCCCAACGTTCTCACAATCGGACTTCTCACTCGATTAGCATAGTGGAAAGGCAGCGATAAACACTGCCCCTTATCGTCACGTGCATCCGCTTGCACTAGATCATCTATGGGAGTATATTTCGCTCATGCCAAAAAAAGGCGCGCAGCCGCTGCAGGGTGAAGTTCTCCAAGGAACTCTCGACCTACTCATACTGCAGACGCTTCTGCTTGGCCCAGCACACGGCCATACGATTGCCTACGCCATCGAGCGCCGCTCGGATGACGTACTTCAGGTCGAACATGGCTCGCTCTATCCAGCGCTGCACCGGTTAGAGGACCGCGGCTGGATCGCGTCATTCTGGGGAACGTCTGACAACAATCGCAAGGCGCGCTATTACCGGCTTACGCCCAAGGGACGCAAGCAACTTGCGGAACAAACCAGCAGGTGGGAGCAACTGGTGAATGCGGTGAACCGCGTGCTCCGGCCAGCAAGTGAGTAGTTATGAGCTGGAAGAGATTCTTTCTTCGCAATCATTGGGACAACGAGCGCAAACAGGAGCTGGAGCAGCATCTTCAACTGGAGATCGATGAAAACCTGGCGCGAGGAATGTCCCTGAACGAGGCCGAGTCGGCGGCACATCGCAAGCTGGGCAACAGCACACAAATTCGCGAAGAGGTCTATCGCTTCAACAGCCTGCAGTTTCTGGAAACCATCTGGCAAGACCTGAAGATCGGCGCGCGGATGTTGCGCAAATCGCCTACGTTCACTGTGGTTGCGGTACTCACGCTGGGCATTGGTATCGGCGCCAACGCTGCCATGTTCAGCATCGCAGACTGGCTACTGTTTCAGCAGCTACCGGTTCGCGATCCAAAATCGCTCGTCTATCTGGGATTTGCCCAGGGCCCTAACCAGCGCGACCCGAATTTTTCGTATCCTGAGTTTCAGGAACTGAAGCGCCAGTCCGGCGAGTTGTTCTCGGAGACGTCTGCCATGGCGTTTGGAGGCGTCGGCGATCAGAGCGGTCCGGACGGCCTTACATTCAATGGCAAGACCGAGCGCGCTCAGACCATCTTCGTCACCGGAAACTTCTTTTCCATGCTCGGCCTGCAACCATACATGGGCCGGTTGTTTTCTCCGCTTGAAGGCACTGCGCCTATGGCTGATCCCGTGGTTGTGGTTTCTTATGAATATTGGCAATCACGGTTTTATGGCGACACCACGATCATCGGAAAGCCTGCCGCGATCAACGGCCACCCAGTCACGATTGTGGGTGTAGCGCCTAAAGGTTTTGTTGGAGTCACGCCGGCGCTCCATATGCAAGTATTCCTGCCGCTGGGAATGCTCCCTGTGGAACCGGGAATACAGCGCGACTTCATGAACGCATTCGAGCGCCGCGCTATCATCATCGTGGCGCGAGCCGGAACCGCGATGCATGGGCGCCAGTCGCATCCTCTTCTCACGATGATTGGGCAGAATGTGCTTCAACAGCATCCGCGGCCTGACGAGAAGATCATCGAATTGCGCGCTATTCCGTTGCGGCCGCCGGGACTTGTCAGCGGTCAGGGTGTCAATCCTCTGCCATTGTTCGCCGGATTGGTGCTTGGGCTCGGCATTCTGGTGCTGCTGCTTGCGTGCCTGAACGTCAGCAATCTCCTGCTGGTTCGCTCAACGGCGCGCGCTGGTGAGATGGCGATGCGATCAGCCCTGGGCGCACCTTCGCGCCGGCTCGTGAGGCAGATGCTGACGGAAAGTTTGCTGCTCGCGGCCTTAGGCTGTGCGGCGGGTATAGCATTAGGGCTTGTTGCCACTCGGGTGCTCGCCGGCATCAATGCTCCGACTGAACTCGCGATCCGTTTCGATCTTGCATTTGACTGGCGCGTTTACGTATATCTCTTCGCGGCCGCTACCCTTACGGGAATTATCGTTGGAATTGTTCCCGCGTTGCGCCTCAGGCGCGCCAACCTCGCTGCTTTGCTGCATGACACCTCGCGCGGTGCAACCGGATCGCGGCAGCGACTGCGTAACTCTCTGGTGGTGATTCAGGTGGCAGGCTCGCTCGCACTTCTCATCGTCGCCGGCCTTTTCGTGCGGAGTCTGCAGAAAGTCAGGAATGTTGATCTTGGGTTCGAACCCCGCAATGTTCTCAACATCACGCTTGACCCTAACCAGATCGGAATGTCAAAGACGGACGGCGAGCGATTCTATACTCAGCTGCTGCAACGGGTGCGCGCGCTTCCAGGGATACATTCTGCAAGTCTGGCTGTGATGGTTCCGATGGGTGACACGGAATTCGGCGGCAGAATTGACGTCCCCGGATTCGCCATTCCCAAGGGACAGCCTCGTCCCAGCGCAAATTACAACGCGGTGAGCGCTGACTACTTCGGTACGATTGGAATGCATATTCTGAACGGTCGCGACATTACCGAGAGTGACTCGGCGACGAGCGACCGTGTAGCCGTCATCAATCAAGCAATGGCCCACAAGTATTGGCCGGCTTCTGACCCGATCGGGCACGAGTTCTCCGTTGCAGAAGATACAAAGCATCCCATCCGCATCATCGGTGTCGTCAGGAACAGCCACATGATCGATGCTTACAGTCCGATCGAGCCGATGTACTTCGTTCCGCTGACTCAACGTTACATGCCGACGCTGACATTGCAGGTGAAGACTCCACGCCCACCAGCAGAGGTGGCAAAACAGATTGAAACGCTTGTGGAAGAGCTTGCTCCCACGATGCCCGTCTATGGCGTGCGAACCATGAGTGAGGCCCTCGACAGCCTCAATGGTCTTTTCATGTTCCGCGTCGGCGCAGCGCTCACCGGTGCGTTAGGTTCATTGGGCCTGGTCCTGGCGATCATCGGTGTTTATGGCGTCATGTCTTATTCGGTGAGCCAGCGGACCAGCGAGATTGGTGTACGTATTGCTCTGGGCGCACAGAAGTGCCAGATCCTCGCTCTGCTCTCGCGGCAAGGAGTTCTGGTGATTGGTAGTGGACTGCTGGTCGGGATACTCATCACACTTGCTGCCAGCAAAGTATTGCAGGAGTTCCTGATTGACGTAAGTCCGACGGATGCACTCACTTACATAGGACTTTCTGCGATCCTGGGGCTGGCGGCGTTTGTCGCGATGTATTTGCCTGCGAGCCGCGCAGCGCGCATCGATCCAGTCGTTGCCCTGCGACGCGAATGAGTTGGGAACCGACGCTGCCGGGCTACGACGCTGCCTTCTGCACGCTCAGCGCGCTTGAATCGGCTTCGTAGCCTTCGTCCTTCAGCGTTTGCAGCGCGGCTTGCTTGAGTGCGGTTTCATCCGCATTTCTGGCAAGATCGCAATGGCGTCGGATCACTTCTTCACCGCTCTGGATCCGCACCAGCCATTTCGATTTCTGGTTGTCCCACGAGATTTCTACGCGATCAGCACGCATCACTTTCCTCCAGCAGCCGCTTTCCGGCGGCTAAGACGACATGGTCTTCAAATTCGGACTAATGATTAGACGCGCTTCGGTTGCCTTCTGCACCTGCTCCGGTGTCAATCCAGGCGCGATTTCTTCCAGCACCAGTCCCTGCGGCGTGACCCGAATGTAGGCCATCTCTGTCACAATCGTGTCGACTACCTTCATTCCGGTTAGCGGAAGAGTGCATTTCTTAAGAATTTTGGGAGCGCCTTCCCTGGTAGTGTGTTCCATCGCGACCACCGTGCGGCGCGCGCCAGCCACCAGGTCCATAGCGCCGCCCATTCCTTTGACCACTTTTCCGGGGATCATCCAGTTGGCCAGATTGCCTTCTTCGTCTACTTCCATCGCGCCGAGCACGCTGAAGTCGATATGACCGCCTCGGATCATCGCGAACGATTCCGCGCTGGAGAAATATGCCGTGCCCGGGATTTCCGTAACCGTCTCCTTGCCGGCATTGATCAGGTCAGGATCTTCTTCTCCTTCGAAGGGAAACGGTCCCACGCCGAGCATCCCATTCTCGCTCTGCAGAACGACCTCAATTCCTCGCGGGACATAGTTTGCCACCAGGGTCGGCATGCCGATGCCCAGGTTCACGTAATATCCATCTTTCAGGTCCATCGCGATGCGCTTCACAATGCGCTCGCGCTTCTCCACGTCTTTCTGCTTCTGCTGCTTGTCTACTGGTGTGGTCGCCATAACTGGTTCTCTTCCCCGCGCAGTTTGTGCTCATGCCCGTTTGGTTAGCGTGCGCTTCTCAATGCGCTTGTCCTTGACATTGGTCACAAAAACGCGTTTTACATAAACGCTTGGTACGTGCACGCGGTCAGGATCGAGCTGCCCGGGCTCGACCAGCTCTTCAACTTCCGCAATCGTGATGCGAGCCGCCGTCGCCATGACCGGATTGAAGTTGCGCGCGGTCTTGCGAAACACGAGGTTCCCCCAGCGGTCGGCCCTCCACGCCCTCACCAGCGCAAAGTCTGCTTTCAGGGCTTTTTCCAGAACGTGCGGCCGGCCATTGAAGTCACGCACTTCTTTGCCTTCAGCCACAAGTGTTCCCGCGCCCGTAGGCGTGAAAAAAGCGGGGATGCCCGCGCCTCCGGCACGAATCCTCTCCGCTAGCGTGCCCTGAGGGTTCAGTTCGAGTTCGAGCTTGCCTTCCAGCACCATGCGTTCGAAGGCCTTGTTCTCGCCCACGTAGGAACCAATGTGCTTGCGGATCTGGCCGGTTCCAAGCAGCCTGCCCAGACCGTAATCGTCTACGCCTGCATTGTTGGAAATTGTGGTGAGATTCTTTACGCCCTTGCGTACCAGGGCATCGATCAGGTCGGCTGGAATGCCACAGAGTCCGAACCCGCCAACCATAAGGACAGCGCCGTCCTGCACATCGCGGACAGCCTCATCAGCGTTCGCCACGACTTTATTCATAAACAGACGATTCTAATCACGGTAGCAGGCTCCTGCAACGGAGTCACTCGCCTTCCAACAGCAGCCGAAGCAGTCGCTTCCCTTCCGGCCAGTCGCCAACGCCGGAGTCGCCGTTGATGTGTCCTGCCGGGCCGGCATCCACAAATCGGCTGCCCCAGAGCCGTGCCATCTCGCGCGCGCGAGTGGTGGTGAGAAACGGATCGTTATTGCTGGCCACCACGATTGACGGAAACGGTAGCAGCTTCATCGGGATGGGAACGAAGTCTTTGAGCTGGGGCGGCGAATCCTTGCGTTCCACATCGGCTGGTGCCACCAGCAGCGCGCCCTTGATCTTGCCGACCAGGTGTGGCGCCTTCTCCGCCCAGTGTGCCACGGCGATGCAGCCCAAACTGTGAGCGGCGAATACGATTGGCGCCGGCGCCTGCTTCACTTCTTCGCTGATGCGGTCAAGCCACCACGAGCGATGCGGCGTCTCCCAATCACGCTGCTGCACTCGCAGAAAGATCGGGCTCTGCTGCTCCCACAGTGTCTGCCAGTGTCGCGGGCCGGAATTGTGCCACCCGGGAAGCACCAGCACCGTCGCTGCAACTTCTGTGAGCCCCAGGCCAAAATGGTTTGCGCGCTCAAACTCATCGCGCAATTCCGGCGTGCGCAGGTTTTCGCGGATATGGGAAATCCTCTGCTCGAAGCGGTGCAACGCCCGCTCGATGTTCGGCGCATTTGTATAAGCAATATCACGCCACATCGAGTACGGACTCGACGCGATGCGCGTCATCTCCCGCAGTGCGCGCCCGCCGATCGCATGCAGGTCAGGGCTCTCGCCGAACTCATCAACGAGGGCACCGGCGAGCGCGGTAGAAATCATCTGGGGAACGTGGCTGATCCAGGCGCAGAGCTCGTCGTGCCGGTCAGGCTCCATCCTTATCACACGAGCGCCAATGCTTTCCAACAATGCCCGGAAGTCCTTGAGCTTGCCCCATTCCAGGTCCTGGCCCGACTGTGGCACCAGCAGCCACACGGCATTCAGGAACAGCTTCGACTCCGCCTGTTCCAGCCCTCCGCGCTCCTTGCCGGCCATGGGGTGCCCACCGACAAAACGCCGTATCACGGCAGCGCCGAATACTGAGCGCGCGCGATCCAGGATCTCCTTCTTGGTGCTTCCAACGTCTGTGATCAACGCATCCGGCGAAGCCAGAGGTCCAATGCGTTCGATGCAATCGATGATTCCGCCAACAGGAGTCGCAAGTACGATGAGGTCACTGTTCTGGATGGCTTCAACCGGATCTTCACTGCCCAGGTCAATGGCGCGCATGGCCCGCGCGCGATCCAGCACCGGCTGGCGATCGCAGCCTACGATCTTGCCGCTGAACCCCGCCGCCTTCAGCGCCAGTCCAAAGGATCCGCCGATCAGACCGGTGCCGATAATTGTGATCTGTTTGAAAGGCATGCTCGAGCCGTCACCTCTAAGCCAGCAATTTCAACAGCTTTCCCCGGACCTGCGGCCCTCAATCGTTCAGAGCTTGGGTGATTGGCTATTCTATACAAGCCTGCGACCGACCGCAGGCGCGATGACGCGAAGCTGGCCCATGAGCTGGGCAAACTGTTCGGGATAGAGAGACTGCGCGCCATCAGAGAGCGCCTTGTCCGGGCAGTTGTGGACTTCGATCAGGAGGCCGTCTGCGCCCGCCGCGATCGCCGCCCTGCCCATGGGAGAAACTTTCTCGCGACGCCCTGTGCCATGCGAAGGGTCGGCCACCATCGGAAGATGCGAAAGCTTCTTGACGATTGGTATAGCCGAGATATCCATGGTGTTGCGCGTATAGGTTTCGAAGGTGCGAATCCCCCGCTCGCACAGAATGACGTCATAGTTGCCGCCCGCCAGTAGATATTCGGCCGAGAGCAGCAGCTCTTCAATGGTCGCGGCGATGCCGCGCTTCAGCAGCACCGGCTTGCGGACTTTGCCTAGCTCGCGCAGCAGATTGAAGTTCTGCATGTTGCGCGCACCCACCTGGAACAGGTCGACATACGGCATCATGAGCGGGATCTGTCCGATCTCCATTACCTCGCTGACCACCAGCATGCCAAACTTGTCCGCCGCCTCCCGCATCAGTCTGAGGGCCTCTTCCCCGAGCCCCTGAAATGTGTACGGTGAGCTGCGCGGCTTGAAGGCGCCGCCGCGAAGGAATTTGGCTCCCGAACGGGCCACCGATTCCGCCACTGCAAAAAGCTGGTCGCGCGATTCCACCGAGCACGGCCCGGCCATGATCACCACCTCATCGCCGCCAATGTTCACTCCTTTGGGAAACCTGATGATGGTGCCTTCGGGACGGAACGTTCGAGCCACCAGCTTGTAAGGCGAGCTGATGCGATGCACCTCGCCCACGCCGGCCAGCACCTCCACATCGCGGATATCGAACTCACGGCGCGCACCCACCGCGCCGAGCACGGTCTGCCGCGCGCCCGTGGACCGGTGCACCTCAAATCCCATCTCAATCAGTCGCTCGATGACGTTCTGAATCTGCTCCTCGCTCGCCTGTTCCTGCATTGCTACGATCATTAGTTATTGTCGCTCCGCTCCAAACCGCTCAACAGCATCGCTCGCGCCGTCATCGCTTCGCACCTGAGGCAAGCAGCTCGCCACGCAACCCGGGCTCGCTGCTCGTTCCTGACCTCAAATCGATCCGCTCCTAACCGCTCAACATTGCCGCTTTATACCGCGATCCCTCCGCACCTGTCGTACCCAGCGGCGATCAACTTACTCATTGACTTCCACATCAAACTCCGTCTGCGCTGCGGCTTCGGCCTTGCCATCCGGAACGATCTCGGTTTTCTGGATCTTGCGCATCACGTCAATGATCCGTTCGTAGATTTGCCGAAGCTCGCTATCCGGCAGCGGACCCTGGTTATGACTCCGGACGTTCTCAAAAATCGTCTTCTCGCGGTCCGGCTCATAGATCGGCATTGCGGTATTACGCTTCAGCTTGCCGATCTCATGGGCGGCCTGCGCCCGCTCATTCAGTAAGCGCACCAGCTGCCGATCCAACTCGTCGATCTTCTTACGCCAGTCTGCGATGTCCATGCTTTCTAGCCCGCCCGGAATAACTTGCAACCAAGATGCCGAAAAACTTTACTAAGTTAACAAGCATTAAGCATAACTTAAAGATGTTAAATCTGAGAAGAGGCTGATTGAGCGGTTCCGGATTTCAGAAATCGAACCAGATCGGCGACGGCTGCAGCTTCCCGGCCCGGATTTTTTTCGATCGCTTGCACTATCGCGCTGCCCACCGCAGCAGCGTCGGCAAAGGAACCCACCTTTGCAAATTGAGCGGCGTTCGAAACTCCGAATCCTACGGCAACCGGCAGCTTCGTAAACTTGCGAATGCGTTTGACCAGGTCCGCGGCATCAGAGGCGAGCTGCTGCTGGGCACCGGTGACTCCCGTCCGCGAAACGGCATACACAAAACCGTGGCAAGCCTGCACAATTTTCTTCAGTCGTGCATCAGGACTCGTAGGCGCCGCAAGGAAGATTGTAGCCAGGCCGCGCTGCTCCATCACGCGACGGTGCTCGGCCGCTTCTTCAATGGTCAGATCGGTTATCAGCACCCCGTCCACACCGGCCCGCGAAGCTTCGTCAGCAAACCGTTCCAAACCGAATCGAAGAACAGGATTGAAGTAAGAGAAAATGACCAGCCCAGCTTCACTTTCCCTCCGCACCTCGGCCGCGAGTTTCAGCACGTCGGCCAGAGATGTTCCATGTCTCAAAGCGCGCTCACTGGCCCGCTGAATGACAGGACCGTCGGCGACAGGATCACTGAATGGCACGCCAAGCTCGATCACATCAGCTCCGGCGCGGACGGCAGAGAGGACGATCTCACGCGTGGCTGCCACGCTTGGGTCGCCGCATGTTACGTACACGACAAGCCCGGGTTTCTGCTTGAAACTAAGTCGGCCCTCTACTCGCTTTTCCATAAGCTTGCTGTTCTCCGTGTCTCCGTGGTGAATTCCCTGTCCGCCTTATCCGAGATCCAAGTTTTCGCGGAGGATCCCCATATCCTTATCGCCGCGACCAGAAATGTTGACCATGAGGACATCAGACTTTTTCATACGAGGCGCACGCTTAAGCGCCTCCGCCACGGCGTGCGACGACTCCAGCGCGGGAATAATCCCTTCTGTCCGCGCCAATTTCGTGCAGGCCTCAAGTGCCTCCGCATCAGAAGCCGCTACGTATTCCGCCCGGCCGGAGTCAGCCAGGGCAGCGTGTTCAGGACCAATCGACGGATAATCAAGCCCTGCTGACACCGAGTGCGTCAATGCAATCTGGCCGGCTTCGTCCTGCAGCACGTAAGAATAAGTCCCCTGGAGCACACCGGGCAGTCCGCCACGGAACCTCGCCGCATGATCGCCGAGTTTCTCGCCGCGTCCGCCGGCTTCCACGCCGATCAGCTTCACGCGCTTATCTTTTATGAACTCATGGAAAATGCCGATGGCATTCGACCCGCCACCCACACAGGCAATGATCGCCGTGGGCAGCTTGCCTTCTTTCTTGAGGATCTGGGCTCGTGCCTCGCGACCGATGACCGAATGAAAATCTCGCACCATGGTCGGATAAGGATGCGCGCCCAGCACGCTGCCCAGCAGGTAATGCGTAGTGCGCACGTTGGTCACCCAATCGCGCATAGCTTCATTGATGGCGTCCTTCAGCGTTTTCGATCCCGAACTCACGCCGCGAACTTCCGCCCCGAGCAGGCGCATGCGGAAGACATTCAGCTCCTGACGCCGCATGTCCTCATCGCCCATGTAAACTACGCACTCGAAACCGAAAAGCGCGCAAACGGTAGCTGTTGCCACACCATGCTGGCCCGCGCCGGTCTCAGCGATGATCCGCCGCTTGCCCATACGTTCCGCGAGCAGTGCCTGGCCGATACAGTTGTTGATCTTGTGAGCGCCGGTGTGGAGCAGGTCTTCGCGCTTGAGATAAATCTTTGCTCCGCCCAGCTCTTTCGTGAGCCGGCGGGCATAAAACAGCGATGTGGGGCGTCCGGCATATTCTTTCAACAGCCGCTCAAGCTCGGCGCGGAACTTTTTGTCCTTCCGTGCGCGTTCATACTCGCGCTCCAGTTGTTCCAGCGCCGCCATGAGTGTTTCAGGCACATAACGGCCGCCGTACGCGCCAAAGCGCCCTGGCGCTGGCTTGGTTTTCAGTGCTGTGCTGCTCATAACTCGCTCTCCGCTTTCCGTACTGCCGCAACGAATGCTTTCAATTTCTTATGGTCCTTTTTCCCGGGTGACTCTTCCACGCCGCTCACTACATCGACGCCCCAGGGATGGAATATCGTAATCGCCTCGCCGACATTCTCGGGGGAGAGCCCGCCGGCAATGATGAACTTTTCTGAACGATCCCGAAGTCGCTCGCGCGCGTCGTTCCAGTCAAACGTCCTGCCGCTGCCGGCTCCGGAGTCGAGCAAAACTGCATCAACCACTCCGTTTATTGGCATCAAAGCGTCCAGTCGATCCTGGAAGCCCTCCTGCACCATCACCGTCTTTATCTTCCGCATGGAATCGCGACGATCAACGGAAACATAGCCGTATACTTCCGGCGGAAAGTCAGCTTCTCCGTGCATCTGGATACCCGTCAGATCGACCTGTTCAACGACCTGTGCAATGTTGTGCGCTCCAGCATCCATGAATACGCCGATCTTCTCCACTTCGTGCGGCAGCTGCTGAATGATCTCCTGCGCGGCCGCGGGGGTGATCTGCCGCTTGCTCGGCGCAAAGATGAAGCCGACAGCGTCCGCGCCCGCCTCAATGGAGGCCAGCGCGTCATAAACAGAAGTGGTGCCACAGATTTTGATCCAGGTTTGCATGTTCTTGAGGAATGCGTATGCCGCTACTGAACGGTGCCACGCCAGTTCGGTGACGCGGAGGCCGATGGCGAGTACCATCCGGCATCGTGGAACAGCTGCTGCAGTTTCTGCCCGGGGTCTTCCGCGCGCATGAGCGCCTCGCCAATCAGGAAGGCCTGGTACCCGGCCTGGTGCAGCTCTTTGATGTCCGAACCCTTGTCGATGCCGCTTTCGGCGATCTTAAGCACGTGGCTGGGGATACTCTCCACCATGTCAATGAGCGTGTGCAGGCTGACCTGGAAGGTCTTGAGGTCTCGGCTGTTTACGCCGATGATATCGGCTCCGCCTTCCAGAGCCCGCCGCAGCTCGTCCTGGTCATGCACTTCACAAAGGACATCGAGTTCCATGGCTTCAGCCCGGTCCAGCAGGCCGCGAAAAGTCTTGTCGTCCAGCGCAGAGAGGATCAGCAAGATCGCATCCGCATGGTTGGCGCGCGATTCCAGGATCTGGAACTCATCGACAATGAAGTCCTTGCGCAGACAAGGCAGGTCAGTGGCAGCGGAGGCCTCCAGCAGGTTCGCAAGCGATCCATGAAAGAACGGCTCGTCCGTCAACACTGATAATGCGGACGCTCCAGCGCGCGCTACCTGGTTCGCCAGTACTCCAACCGGAAAAGTTCCGCGGATGACTCCCTTGGAGGGCGATGCCTTTTTCAACTCGGCAATCACCGCCGGACCAAGCTGAGCCATAGCGTGCAAGCGCTTGCGAAAACCGCGGGGAGTGTGCGCCGACGCCGCCTTTTCCATGGCACGCACGTTGGCTTCCTGGCGAAGGTGTTTTACCCGTTCGCGGGTTGCGGCCAGGATTTCGTCGAGGCGGCTCATTGGCTGGTGTCAACAAGTATATGTGATGGATGGGGGAAACAGAAGAAACGAAAACGCCTGCTGGTACAGAATTTGGGCCGCGACGAGCGTCGCGGCCCTGAGGAATATCGCCACCCGATCTATAGCTCTCCGCGGGCTAGCTTTACCACTACGCCGCCATTCACCGTACTGGCATGAATGACTGGGTTCGGGCCGCCGAAACGCAACAAACGCCGCCCACCCTCGTCCCAGGTGCGAAGTGCATCGGTGCAGACATCATCATTACAAATAAACGACGTATGCTCCGACCCAGCGATCTCCACTCCGCTGCTTATATTCTTTGGAACGGCAACCACCAGCCCTCCGTTATGAGTGTGCGCCTGCAGACCCTTGCCTTCCCAGCGTTCCGGCAGCTTGATGCTTAACCCGCCATTTTCCACATTGGCGTTCACATCGCCACTGCAATCTTTGATCGAGATACCGCCATTCTGTGCTTCAGCGACCAGGGTTCCTGAACTGCTTTTGAAAGAGATGCCGCCATTATGCGCGTGAGCCGTGGCGGACCCGAAGAAGCGGTTCAGGGAAATGCCGCCGTTGTGAACGCTCATTTCCAGCTTCGCCTCTTTCGGAGCTTTCACCAGCAGCACGGTACCCACTGAAACGTCTCCATCACGCTCGGGGCTGACCACCTTTACCTGCCCGGTTCCAACCTCCAGCCGCACCTGTGCGAGTGCGCGACGGGCTGTTGCTTCGTCTGACGCTGCAGCCTGCTTGCACAGCTTCAAGCTGAAATCCGGCCGGTCCCACGTGGTCACCTGGATGCCACCATTTCGTTCTGCCGTAATCGTGAGCGGCTGGTTTACAAGGGATCGCGTCTCTTCGTCGCGAACTTTGGCGCTGAACTCGGAGTTATACATCTGGAGATGTTCGGAACAGTCATCACTTTTCGCATCATCGCGCAGTGTTATGGAGCTTCGCGAACCTGTGTCATCTCCGGCTCTAAGACCGGCAACACCAGCCGCAATCAGCAGCCCGGCAAACAGCAGTTGTCTCATAGCGCACCTTCCTGAGCGCTTTAGACTGGTGCACACAAGCCCGGTTAGCTTAAAGATTGCGGTGGCTGGGACGAACTGCCTTGTGAAGTTACTGGGCGACAACGCCGCGCGGCTTTACGTTCTTGCGGATGAAAGTAACGATCTCTTCCATGGGAGTGCCAGGATTGAAGATCCCGGCTACGCCTGCTTTTTTCAAGTGATCGAAATCCTGTTCTGGAATGATTCCGCCTACCAGAAGCAGTACGTCATCCATCTTATTCTGCTTCAGAAGTTCAGCCACCCGCGGCACAATCGCGTTATGCGCGCCAGACAAGATGGAGAGCCCAATGACATCCACATCTTCCTGAAGCGAGGAATTGACCACCATCTCGGCCGTCTGGCGAAGGCCGGTATAGATCACTTCCATGCCGGCATCGCGAAGTGCGCGTGCAATTACCTTGGCGCCCCGGTCATGGCCGTCAAGACCGGGTTTAGCGACAAGCACGCGAATTTTGCGATCGGCAGCCATCGAGAGAGATTCTACCAAACACTCACCACGGAGACAGGAGGCACGGCGAAGAAAAGCGGGAATCGGAGGACGCGCGGGATTCTTCTGCGCTTGCGAGGTACGGGCCTAAGCGCCGGCCTTCAGAGCGCGTTTGCCTCCCGCTCTCTTTTTTCGCTTGACCCCGCGCCTCCGCGCCTCCGCGGTGGATATGCTCTTTGGCACTTCCAGGCTGCGCCACAGATACCAGGCCGCATAACTGCAGTATGGATGCCAGTTCCGGGCCAGGAGTTCCATCTGTTTCGGTGTAGGGAGCTTGCGCTTCTTGTACAGCCGTTTTACAGCCATCCGGACGCCGAGATCGCCCACCGGCAGCACGTTGGGCCTGCGTAGTGCGAAGATCAGGAACATGTGCGCCGTCCAGACCCCTACTCCCTTTATATCCGTGAGCGCTTCTATCACCTCTTCGTCAGACATCGACGGCAGCCGGGCGAAATCCACTTTCCCGCTCAAGGCGTGTTCCGCGAGGTCGCGAATGTAGCCGATTTTCTGTTTCGAAAGTCCGGCGCGCCGCATTTCACCGACGCTAAGTTGCTGGATGGCCTCTGGCGTGATCCGGCCGCCAACGGCCTGCTCAAGGCGGCCGTAAATCGTGCGTGCAGCTTTCGTACTGAGCTGTTGAAAGACAATGGAACGCGCCAAAGCTTCAAACGTTGGCTCGCGGTACGTAACTTGGCATGGTCCAACCTGGGCGATAACTGCTGCCAGGATGGCATCTGATTTCTTAAGATGATTCTGGGCCTTACGCATGGCTGATTCCCATCTAAGCACATCGGCAGCCACTTTGCATCCGGAAGCCGAGTTCAGTTTCCGGCGCGCGTTCATGCGCCATTGCCGTGACAGCATTCGCCACTATGGCCTGTGGCATACGATCAGGCAACTCTCAGAAGCGTTTTACCGCTTTGTTCGCGAATTACTGCCCGACCGGCGCAAGGCCACGTTCGGAGACCTTGATTACGACTGGGAACACAATGTGGACACCACGCGTTCCAATGTCAGCTTGCGAACGCAGCTGCTCGTCGCCATCACAGCTCACCAGTACTTCCCTTCCGAACCCTGGCTTTTCGAAGAGATCATGCAAGCGCTGCCTGCAGACAAATCGAATTTCACGTTCATTGATCTGGGATCAGGAAAAGGCCGGGTCCTTCTTATGGCCTCGCAATATGGTTTTGAGCGGATCATTGGTGTGGAGCTGGTGCCGGAGTGGCATCGCGTCGCCGCAGAGAACATTGCCAAATTCAGTGCCGAGCATGCAGCGAACAAGCCGATCACCAGCATCTGCATGGATGCACGCGACTTCCAGTTCCCTGCCGAGCCGCTGGTCGTGTACCTTTTCAACCCATTTCCGGAGCCCGTGCTGGCAGCGGTAATGGAGCACCTTCGTGAATCAGTCCACGATGGGACGATGGACGCTTTCATCGCGTATCGCTACCTGGAGTTTGATCATCTATTCAGCAGTGCCAACTGGCTGGAGAAAGTCATGGGAACGGACCAGTGGGCGGTGTATAAGATAACCCCGCATGCAGACCCTCACAGATAAGGCCGCCAATGTCTGGATGAACCAGCTCGGAATCGTCATGGATAGCCAACGCAATC
>DATAEJ010000257.1:0-27874 GCA_036258095.1 Candidatus Angelobacter sp.
AACGGCGCATCTGTGCCGCAGATGTCGCTCGATGACGTGAAGGTCACCGGCTCCGCCACGCGGACCAAAGTGGCCGGCGTAATCCATCAAACGCACTGCGACCGCGACCTGGTCACTGCCGTTCCTATTTTTGCCGTGGACGGGAGGGGTAAGTCGCGATTTCTAAGCTTCGTATTTGCCGACGAACCGAACACGAGATTCACGCTGAATGCGCCCCCGGGAACGAAGCAGATACTGCTCGATCCCGAGTGGATGGTTTTACGGCGGTAATTGATCTGTTCACAAACCCGTTTTTGTGAAAGGATTTGTGGCTCCAATAAACAAGCCACTATGCGCCTGCTAATTCTCCTGATACTCTCGTCCGCCGCAGCATTCGCTCAACCGTCTCAGCCTTCAGCATCCACACAGAAGTTCACGCTCAAAGCGACGCCCAAAACGGTAGCGTGGGGCTACTATGCCGCCGCAGCCACGCCTGTGCTGCGCATCCACAGCGGCGATACTGTGGAATTCGAAACGCTTATCACGAACAGTCCGACGGGACTCGAGGGCGCAGGAGTCCCAGCGGAGCAAGTGCAGCAAAGCCTTCGCGACATCTACAAAGAAGTCACGACTAGAGGCCCGGGCGGGCATATCCTGACCGGTCCGGTTTATATCGAAGAGGCCGAACCGGGCGATACGCTGGAAGTGCGCATCCAGAAAATTGAGCTGGCTCTGCCTTATGCCTACAACGCCTTTGGGCCCACGCGCGGATTTCTGCCGGAAGACTTTCCTTATCGCAAGATGAAGATCATTCCCCTTGATCGCGAGAAGATGGTTGCACAGTTTGCGCCCGGCATCACCATTCCCTTACATCCCTTCTTCGGCAGCATGGGGGTAGCGCCGCCGGAGAATTACGGCAAGATTGACAGCGCGCCGCCGGGAAACCACGCGGGCAACATGGACAACAAAGAGCTGGTCCAGGGCACAACGCTGTACCTGCCGGTGCATGCTCGGGGCGCATTGTTTGAGATCGGCGACGGTCACGCCGGCCAGGGCAATGGCGAAGTAGATATCACGGCGCTGGAAACTTCACTGAACGGCACGGTGCAGTTTCTGGTGCACAAGGGAACCGGACAGAAATATCCGCGCGCCGAGACGCCAACGCACTACATCAGCATGGGGTTCCACCAGGAGCTCTATGAGGCCACGAAGATTGCGGTGCGCGAAATGATCGACTTTCTGGTTGCCGAGAAGCACATGAGCCGCGACGACGCTTACATGCTGACCAGCGTGGCGGGCGATGTAGACGTGACCGAACTGGTAGACGGAAACAAGGGCGTCCACGTGATGATGCCGAAAAGCATCTTCACCAAGTAAGTACTTAGCTTTCTGCTAGTTATCTAGAAGCTACGGTAACTTTCGTAATCGTAGCTTTCCCCGCAAAGTTGGTTAGACTTGCGCCAGTTCCACACCAACTGGGGAGAGTTCTCGAATGTTGATCCCAATCCGGCATGAAAACATGTCGGCCCGGCGCTGGCCCATCATCACCCTGGGGCTGATCGCGGTAAACGTAATCGTCTTCCTGTTCACGCACTTCAACATGGAAGAGCAGGGCGCCAAGGCCGCAAAAGCCAGGCAGCACATCATCATGCTCGCGGCCATGCACCCCGAACTTAAGATGCCGCAGGACGTGGACGATATGGTGGCCGCCTTCCGCACACGCAATCTGCGCTTGTGGAACTACATCAAACAGGGCAATCGTGATGTTGAGGACGCATGGGACGCACGCATTCGGCTGCTGGACGACGAGCAGAAGCTGCAGGAAGAAATGGATTCGCTCGCCGCAGAGTGGGAGGCACTTTCCGCCGATTCAGTCATCGACAACTACGCCTACGTACCGGCGCATCCAAGGCTGATCTCATATGTGACAGCTAATTTCCTGCACGGGGGATGGCTGCACCTGATCGGCAACATGTGGTTTCTATGGCTGGCGGGCTTTGTACTGGAAGACGCCTGGGGCCGCATCATTTACAGCATTGTGTATTTTGTTGCCGGCGCGGCGGCACTCAAGTTCCATGCGCTGACTGACCCGGGCAGCATGACGCCGCTGGTTGGCGCCTCAGGCGCGGTAGCGGCCCTCATGGGCGGTTTCCTGGTTCGCTTTCCGAAAATGAAAATTGAGATGCGCTGGATCCTCGGCATCCGATCCTTGTTCCGCGGCGGCTACGCGTTCTCCGCCTCTGCCTACTGGTTGTTGCCGCTGTGGCTGTTGATGGAAGTTTTCTACGGCAGCATCTCAGGACAGGCTGGCGGTGTGGCCCACTGGGCCCATGTGGGCGGATTTCTTTTTGGCGCGGTTGCCGCAGTTGCGCTCAAGTACAGCGGGCTCGAACACAAGGCAAACCAGGCGATTGAGGCCAAGACCAGCTGGACCATCGATCCTGAGATCACGCAGTCAACCGACCTTATGGAGCGTGGTCAACTCGACCAGGCAGCCGAAATATTGAAACAATTTGTTGCCTCCAAGCCTGACTCGGTAGACGGCTGGAACCTGCTGCAGCAAATTTACTGGCGTAAGGGAGAAACGGAATGCTGCCATGAAGCGCTGGTTAAGCTTTGCGCCGCCCACATTCGCGCGCGTGAACCTGAGCTGGCATTGCAGAGCTTCGATGAGTTCCTGAACAGCGGTGGCAAATCGATGCCGGCGGCAACGTGGTTGGAGATCGCGCGTGCAGCCGAGAGCCTGCAGGCTTCCGAGCGGGCGCTCATGGAATATGAAAAGCTCGCGGGCACCTATCCGACAGATCGCCTCTCCGTGCAGGCACTGATGGGTGCAGGACGCATGGCAATGAAGCTTAATCGGGCACAGGACGCGCTCAAATTTTTCGACGCTGCTGCAGCATCGCCGGTGCCCCATCTTGATCTTGAGCAGTCGATCGAGGCAGGACGCCGCCAGGCACGACAGATGTTAATGCCGGTTCCTGCGATGAGTTAGCCACACGAAGATCGCAGCAATGAGCCGCCCTCACCGGCGGCTTTTGCTTTAGTGTGCGATAATCCGCTAGTCCGAGGCAGGAGAGTGATCTATGAGGCTTCTGGTCCGGTGGCTCATCAGTGCGGTATCGCTGATGATTGTGGAGTATTTCGTGCCCGGCTTCGTGGTGCGCGGGTTCCTTTCAGCGCTGCTGGCCGCGGTCGTGATCGGCTTCATCAACTCGACGTTCGGCTTCGTTCTGAAGATCGTCACACTTCCACTCACGTTTCTTACCTTTGGGCTGTTCCTGATCGTGATTAACGCGTTCCTGATCAAGATAGCTGCCGCCGTGACTCCCGGGTTTGATGTGCAAACCTGGCAGGCAGCTTTCATAGGCTCGATCCTGTTCAGCATTGTTTCGTGGCTGCTGCATTGGCTGATCGGCGATAAAAAACGTGAGCGGGAGTACTGAGGCGGGGCATCAGGATTCCTTTTCGGAAGTTGTAGTCGGCCGTCCAGCCACTGGCAACCGCAGCTTTGAAACGCAGCTCTGTTACGTGTGAGTCGCCTTGCAAGTTAACACACAGACTTTTAAAGGCGAGGTCGATCGACGACATCCCTGTCTACTTTCTTACAACGATCGTTTTTGAAAACGGTCCGGCGGAATCCCATGCCTTTACGGTGATCCGGTGCAAACCGGCTGAGAGCACTTTCGTGCTGGTTACGTCCAGCGTTTTCGCCGTGGAGTTTGAAAATACGACTGTTCCGTCGAGATAGATCTTTACCTCACTAATGGGCTTACTGTTCGTTATGGCTGCCTGCACGCGCAGGTTCTGACGCATGCCTGCGCCATCTACGGGAGCACAGATTTTTACCGTACGATTGGTTGTGGACGGGCTGCATGCCGAGTTCGGGACCGTAACGGTGCGGCTGGAGCTGAAGGGGCCGTGCTGGTCCCACATTCTCACGGTGATTGAATGAATGCCTGGAGCAAGTGAGAAATTGCGGGTAACCAGATCGTCGGTAGTGAAAAATGCAGCTTTTGGATCACCATCGATATAGATTTTGGTCGCCACCACGTTCCAATTGTCATTGCTGTTGGCCTGCACTTTCAGGTTATTGGAAGAAGGCGCCAGGCACATGTTGATGAGACGGATGCTGCCGCTGGGCGCAGAACAGCGTGCGACCGCAGTGCGGTTCAGGGCAACGGTCAGCGCGCCAGGGCCGATCCCGGCGATGTCCGCACGCCCGTCGCCATCAAAATCGGCGGTTACGATGTCGTCTATTTTTTCAGACAAGGTAAAGGTCTGAGCCGGGCCATAACCTCCGCCGGAGTTGCCCAGGCGTGTATCGATCTGCTGAGCGAGAGGTGTGGCGTCAGTACTCCCGGAGCTCGCAGCTCCGTCTTTGATGCCGTCATTGTTCAGGTCCGGAGCCACCGGAGTACTCAGGAATGAACCGTGGAAATCTGGGAACTCCTCAGCCCTGGACAGCTCGAAGGGCGTATAACCGCCTGCGCTCTTGGACTGCCATGCGGTGCCTCGGATGATCGGCCCCTCCTGGCCAAGGCTGCTGGAGGTGAAATCGGGAACGCTGTCAGCGTTTGTATCCGCCACTCGGGCGAGAAATTCGCCATCTTCGTCGCCGAACTCGAACGCCGGGCTGAAGAGCTGAGTGGTTGGGAAGTGGCCTGCACCATCGCCAAACGCGATCAGCACTCCGCCGCCACTGGGATTGCCCGTCGTCGGATCACGGTGACAACACTGGGCCATGATGACGTCGAGAAATCCGTCTTGATTGAAGTCAGCCAGATCGGCGCCCTGGAAGTCATGGAGAAAACCACCGCTGATGCGGTTACTATCGAGAATGCTTCCCACCGCTGAGGTAATAACTGGCGCACCAAAATTGCCTGTACCATCGCCTTTATAGACCGCAATTGCCTTCTGATAGTGCGCACAACCTGAATCTGTGCATGTGCGCTCAACTACGACGAGGTCGGGATTTCCATCGCCATTGATGTCCCCGGCCGTGAGCCCGGCACAGGCCTTCGTGATGGCGACAGGCGTTCCAGCCAGCGCGAAGTTGCCGTTTCCGCTGCCCCGATAGATGCTGATAGTACGCGACGGATCAGTGGTAGTCGTGGTTGGCGAGCACACGGCCACGTCATTGAATCCATCTTTGTTGAAATCCGCCACGGCAA
The DNA here is from genome assembly GCA_036258095.1 of Candidatus Angelobacter sp. Classification (GTDB taxonomy): domain Bacteria; phylum Acidobacteriota; class Terriglobia; order Terriglobales; family Acidobacteriaceae; genus Angelobacter. Next base: position 5,154 of record DATAEJ010000257.1, read on the forward strand.
GCCGTTCCACCGGCTTCGGCGTCGTGGTGGTGATTTCGGTGAAATGTCCGGCCTTGTCATTGAGCAGAACAGAAAACCGCGGCTCGCTGGACCACGTGACCAGATCTGGGCGCCCATCGTGATTAAAATCCGCTCGGAGCAGAGTCCGCGGATTATTGGCGATAGAGACAGGTGTTTGCGCAGCGTTGAATGCCAGCTGAGCGGAGGCGTTTAGGGCGAGGAAGAAAAGCAGAACCAGGCCAATGAAGAGACGGCGAGCGAACATGACTCACAACTCCTGAAGGGCTTTGAACAATTGGTTGCCGATGGGGAGTCAGTGGGATATCCATGCTGCTCCGGTTTTGCGAATTTACTGATCAGCAACATGGTTGCTTGCTCCTGAGCAATCGCCCGACTGGATGCTGCCGGAATTGATTAAAGACCATAAAAAAATCTGGTACTACGGAGCGACGTAATCTCTTCGTCTCAACAACATCCAGGCATCACGGTCTGCAGCGCGCAGCGCAGTCGAGGAAGTAGTGTAGAACTAAAGCCGTTGTTTTCGAGACGAACACGAGATGTTAATCGGAGCCTGCGGCGGCGATGGCGCGCAGACCCATCACAACCGAGTGTGCGTCGAAATCCTGAAACAGCCGAATCGCCGCCACGCCGGAGGCCCCCGCCTGTTTGCACTGAGCGGCATTGTTGAGCGTTATGCCACCGAGCGCCAGCACGGGCATGGGAGGGTCAGCCGCATGCGGACGAAGACAGACTTGGCGCAGCAATTTAAGGCCATACGGGTTTGCCGTGCCGGCTTTTTCGAATACCGGCGCAACCAGGACGAAATCAGCGCCGTGCGACTCCGCCCGCGCGACTTCTTCCGTAGAGTGTGCGGACGCGCTGACGATGCCATCGTGCATCCCCGCCCGATTCAGAATGACGCGTGCTTCGCTGGCGGAAAGATCGTTCGACGGAAGATGCACGCCGTGCGCGCCCGAAGCCAAAGCGACATCAATCCGCGAGTTGATCAGCAGCTTTGTCGGGGCTCCTGCGGGGAGGGCATGCCCGGCTTTTATCGCGAGCTGCTCCAATTCACGCGGCGTGAGGTCTTTTTCGCGCAACTGGATGTAATCCACGCCCGCAGAGGCACATTCCGTGATCTTGGCCAGTAGTCGCGCCTCTTGCTCGGCCGCGTTGCCGGGAAACTGACAACGATCAGTGATGTAGCAGAGAAACAGCGGCCCTTGAGGAGACCTGGACTGTTCACCGGCTGTCTTGGGCAGGCACACGGGTAAATGATAGCAATTGGCGGCTGGCAGTCAGCACCTTGCATTCAGCCCGCATCCTTTGTTCCCATTGTCCGGGCGGAATACATTCAGTTTTGATGCTGCTCCGGCACCCGCAATCAGTCCGAAGGATTCGCAATGCTGAATGCTGACTGGCTGAGTGCTTGCGTGAAGCAGGCAACTTGTAGCACCGCAATTTCCTCTTTTACAGGGTGACTTTGTCGCTGCAAGTGATCTGGTTGTTTCTGCTGGCGATTCCCATCGCCTGCATTGCGTGGACGGTGACGCACGAGGAGGTCTTACGTGAGCCACGTGAGTACTGCCTGCGCCAAAGCGAAGAAAATCCCGCGCTTCTTACACGCAAGTTCTTCTTTCTTTTTACCTGCGAATACTGTTTCAGCCACTACATCACGATCTTTTTCCTGATCATCACGCGCTACAAGCTGCTTTATGATGATTGGCGCGGCTATCTGATCGGCGGTTTTGCCCTGGTCTGGGTGGCAAACCAGTACATGAGCGTTTACTCCCGCCTGAGGCTCGATATACGCAAGGAGCGTGTGGAAATCAAGCATGTGGAGCAGAAAGTAAAGGAGCGGGAGGAGGAGCCGGCTGATATTTCGCGGGCAGCGTGATTTCAGAAACCTGACAACTATAGAAAGAAGACGAACGGCGATTCAGAAGCGCGCGAACCCATGGGAGTTCTGCATTGCGCCATTTATGCGTTTCCCGCTCCAAGGTTTCGGGCTCGGGATTACGGAATCCTATAGCTTGACCCCACACACCTGCTCTACATCCGGCAGCGCGTTCAATTCCTTTAACACCGGATCTGGCGCTGGGGTGTCTACTTGCACAACGGAGATAGCCTCAGCGCCGGCTTTGTTTTCAGCGCGGCCCAGCGCGAAGTTGGCGATGTTTACGTTGTTGTGCCCGAGAATGGTACCGACCTTTCCAACCACGCCGGGAACGTCGCGATTCCGGATGTAGATCAGATTTCCTTCCAGCGGGACCTCAATATAAATCGACCCGATTCCGAGCAGACGCAAAGAGCTTTCACGCACGACGGCGCCACGCACCTCGAGTTCGCCTGCAGTGGTCTTGATGGCTACGGCCAGAATGTCACCCGGGCTCTGAGCTTTGTCCTTGCGGATTTCGTGCACATGAATTCCACGCTCCTGGGCAATGGCGGCGGCATTCACCACATTGGCGTGTTCGGCGGCGCGCTGGTTGAGAATGCCCTGTATAGCCGAGTTGCGAATGAGTTCGGTCTTCCAGTCCGTGAGGCGTCCACTGTAGCGGACCAGGATCTCCTGAATCGAGCCTGACATCGGGACAATGTTGGCGAGAAACGCACCCAGCTTTTCCGCCAACCCGAGCCATGGCCTCATCTGGGTGTACTGCTGGTCGTCGATGGAGGGCATGTTCACGGCGTTCTGGATCACGCCGCGCTTCAGATATTCGCGCACCTGATTGGCGATCTGTATGCCAACGGCATCCTGCGCTTCATTGGTGGAACCGGCAATGTGCGGCGTTGCGATAACATTTTCGAGCGCGAGCAGCGGTGAGCCCTTAGGCGGCTCCTGGGTAAAAACGTCCAGTGCAGCCCCGGCCACGTGTCCGGATCTGAGAGCTTCGGCAAGAGCGGCATCATCAACCAGTTCCCCGCGGGCACAATTGATGATGCGCACGCCTTTCTTCATCTTCTTGAGTGACTGCTCGTTGATCATGCCGTGCGTCTGCGGCGTGAGGCCGACATGCAGGCTCAGGTAGTCAGCGGAAGCAAAAACGCGGTCGAGTTCAGCGAGTTCGATCTCCAGTTCACGGCCGATCGAGGCTGAAACAAAAGGATCATGCGCGATGATCTTCATCTCGAACGCCTTGGCGCGCTTTGCCACTTCCATGCCGATGCGACCAAGGCCGACAATGGCGAGAGTTTTGTTCCGAAGCTCAGTTCCCTGGAGAGACTTCTTCTCCCACTTGCCGGCGTGCGTGGTGGAATCGGCTTTCGAGAGATGACGAGCCAGGCCCAGCATGAGCGCCAGCGTGTGTTCCGCCACAGCCACGGCATTGGCGCCGGGAGTATTCATCACAGCGATGCCCGCTTTGGTCGCCGCTTCAAGATCGATATTGTCCACGCCAACTCCGGCGCGACCGATCACGCGGAGCTTGCCGGCCCTGCGGAGCACATCGGCATTTACATCTACGGCGGAGCGGACGATGAGTGCGTCGGCATCAGCGAGCGCTGCGGCAAGATTGCCGTTGAGTTGGTCGGCGGTGAGAACATTCCAGCCGGGTTCGTCTTTCAGAAGCTGCACGGCATTGGGAGCAACTTTTTCAGCGACGACGATCTTCATACAGCACCTCAAGACGGGCTTTACCACGGAGGGCACCAGAGGAACACGGAGGAAGGTCAGGAATAGATTTTCATCCAGCAATTCAGATTCGCGACAGTACCAAAACAGGAACTGGTCTCGAAAACGCTAATAAGAGCCGCTGCTTCATGCCATCGCATTTCTCTCTGTGTTCCTTTGTGCCTCTGTGGTTGAGTTCATTGTCTACTTCGCAGCCGCCACAGCCTGCGACGATTCGGCATAAACTTCCTGAGCAGCACGCAAGCCTGTGCCGAGCTTAATCGGCTGGCCCATCTCCACCAGCACCTGCTCGAGTGCGCCGATGATGGCGATCGTGTCAAGGTAGTCGTAATAACCGAGATGGGCGATACGGAAAAGCTGGCCTTTCATTTCGCCCTGGCCGTTGGCGACTACCGCGCCAAAGCGGTTGCGAAATGCTTTAACGATGTCACTGGAGTCAACGCCATCGGGTGACGCAATGGCGGTAAGAGCAGCGCCGGGCGATGATGCGGAGAACAACTTGAGACCCAGCGCCTGGGCGGCCGAGCGCGTCATGGATGCGGCCGTTTCAGCGTTATCCACCAGAAGTTTGCGGCCAGCGGCAAGATCTCCAGCGCCCTGTTCGCGGATGTAATCGAAGGCCGCAGCGAGCGCCGCAACTAAAGCTGTTGATGGCGTGTAGGATGATTCGCCTTTCGCGCCGTTCTTCCGTTCCTTCCGGAGATCAAAGTAGTAGCGTGGGTTAGTGGTCTTCTCCATCCGCTGCCACGCGCGATCACTCACAGCGCAGTAGGCCAGTCCTGGCGGGATCATCACGGCTTTCTGCGAGCCGCCGATGATTACGTCGATTTCCCATCCATCCACATCGAAATGCGTGGTGCCGAGTCCGGTGATGGCATCTACCACGAGCAGCGTGTCTGAGGTACGCAGCAGCGTGGCGATGCCTTCGACGTCATGGCGAACGCCTGTAGAGCTCTCGGTTCCCTGGATATAAAGGACCTTGTGTTCGGGCTTGAGCTGGGCGGAAACCTGCTGCGGCGTTACCGTCTCACCATAGGGTGCCCGCACCGAATCCACCTGGCAACCGTAAGCTTTGGCCAGCCCTTCCCAGCGCTCCCCGAATTTTCCAGCAGAAACCACCAGCACGCGATCGCCGGGCGAGGTGAGATTGGCAACAGCCGCTTCCATGGCGCCGCTGCCTGAAGCCGTGAACATCACGACGTCATTTTTCGTGCCGACAAAGGTCTTCAGGTCGGCAAGCACGCGGGTATAGAGCGCGCGGAACTCAGCCGTGCGATGGTGCATGGTAGCGGCAGCCATGGCGAGTTGCGCCGAAGGGAGGAGTTGTGTGGGGCCGGGAGTAAAAAGCCGTCCTTTGCGAATCATGTGACTGTACCTGCGGTGAATCGGTTATTGAGATGAAAGTTCGATCTGGTTGAAGTCCGCCGGATGGGCGGAGTAGATCTGTAAGCCGTGCTTCAACAGCACCAAGCTTGCGGTTGGGTCGTCAGCATTCTGGATAACCAGTAAGCCATCGCCATCAGCCGTGAACTGCGGGAACGACGTCCATTGTATCTTCGCCAGGGTAGCTTTGGGAATTCGCGCCAGCGCGTCAACGCGCGGAAACTTTGCGTCATAGAAAAGACGCCCCGCCGCAAGCACGGTGATGCGTGGCCGGCCGTTTTGATCCAGCAGGAGATATGCGGAATCCTGCATTGTTCCGCTGCCACTGAAGTCCGCACGTATGTGACCTGTGACCGGCGCTCCCTGGGCCCGCAGGTAAGTCACGCCGCCGCCGTGAAGATCGTAAGCGGAAGCAGCGTGCCAGCCAGCGAGGTGAAGGATTCGAGACGCGTCAACGGGATCGACTCCGGAGGCAGCCGTGGGCACAGTGGTTGGGCCGCTTGCTGCAGGCCGGCTATACGGCTGGGCAAACAAGAGCGCCACCAGGGCGATCAGCCCGAGCGCGAGGGCGACACGAATGGTGATGCTGTTGGCGGGCCTCGGCCAGGGCTCGATCTTAACGGCGGTGGCTCCCGGCATTTCCTGAATTCGCCGGCCCAACTCCGCCATCCCATCGAGGTGTTCCATGACGTGTTTAGCCGGAAAGGAGGGAATGGTGAGTTCGCTCAGTTCCATCAGTTGACCACGGATGGAGATTCCCGTCTGCGAAGAACAGCAAAGCTTCTCGAGTGCCTGCCGGGCGTCAGCGCCCGCCAGCAGCATTCGTACTTCAACCGGATCATTGGAGCGCGCATTGAATCGAGCATCGACCAGCTGACTGCCGGTTCGCATGAGCACCCGGCCTTCGATGGGGCGCTTTTCCGTCTTTGGCATCACCACCAGGCCGAAAGTAGCGGGCACGCGCATCTGCATGTAAAGGCCGGGTCGATCAAGCCGGTGGGAGAAGCGGACCACCGTTGGAATTCTAGAATAGGTTCCGGCAAGCAGGACGTCACCAGCTTCGCGGACAGGTTTGGTGTCCAGTCGATTCGCCACGGCATAGATTTCGGATTCGATGGCCTTGTAACCGCGGAAAACCGCGAACCGCTGCACCCAATAAACAATGATCCCGATAATGGCGGTAATGATGGCGATATTGAAGATTACGGCGTAGGGAGACATGGGTGTGCAGCAGCTTGGCTGCATAATACTTGCGGTGGGGCCCGGAAGCAACGAGGTTTGCCCAGCTATAATTTCCTTTTCACAGAGAGGAACAGAATGGGAATCCCCGAGCAGGTCCAGAAGGACATGGTTGAAGCGATGCGCAGCCGCGATGAGCTGCGGCTTTCAACGCTCCGGATGGTCAAGGCGGCGCTGAAGAACAAAGAAATCGACAAGCGTGGCCCGCTGGATGACAAGGAAGCGCAGCAGGTGCTTTCCACGCTGATCAAACAGCGCAAGGACTCGATTGAGCAGTTCCAGAAAGGCGGCCGCCAGGAACTGGCGGACAAAGAAGCTGCCGAGATCAAGCTGATTGAAGCCTATCTGCCAAAGGCCATGGGCGAAGAAGAGATTACTGCCGCGGTAAAAGAGGTGATCGCGGAGATGGGATCACCGACCATGAAAGATATGGGAACGGTGATGAAAGCCACGATGGCGAAACTATCAGCCACAGGAGCCCGCGTGGAAGGAAAGACGGTGAGCGAGGCGGTGAAGAAGCAGTTGGGCGGGTAGAGCATCTAAGCAATTCCCAGTAGCAGTTCTGTTTAGCAGTCACTCCTCAGTGCTGCCAAAATGCGCCGAACCAGCAAAATGGCTTGCGCCAGAAAACCAACCTGCGGATACTTACGCTCAAAGTACATAAGCTTGTTCCCCAAATAGGCGAGTTGTCATCGGCTGGTGACGTGTATGTTGCCGATGGCCGGGCTCTCCGTTTGGGAGGTGACACATGGTTCCTGAATCGAATGTACTGCAGCAGTTTTTCAATCTGCTGGTAGAGCGCAACTATGACGAAGTTGGGGTCCGCCAGCCGGAAGTTCACCACTACGTAGCCAACCTGCTGACCGAGTTCTGCCACGCAGACAATCTCTTCAAAATTAAGAATGGCGATGGCCGCCGCCTGGAAGATGTGGGCGAGATGCTGCTGGAAAGCGATCCCATCCATGGTCCGGCGCCTTCATTTGATCGCGAGCGCCAGGTGCGCAAGCATATTGGAGATTACACGCTGTTCTTTACAGGAATGTTTCCAGAAAGCCTGAACCGGATCAGGTTGCGGCGGCAGCGGATGGAAGGCTTCATCGACTTTGTGAAGGCGGGCAAGGAGAGCTACTACATCGTCTCCAGGTTTGAGCACTATGAGTACGCCAGGGTAGCGCCTCTGTTCCGCTGTATGTCAGAGGAATTCGAACGCCTGGTGTATGGGCTGAACCAGGTGAAGAACGAGTTGAATGAAATGCAGCATCCGATTGCACGACAGACGCGTGAGCTTCTGATGTAACGAGCGCTTTTGAATGGTAAAGGCACGGCTTGCGGCCGTGCCCTTTCTTTTGTACTGCCAACGCGCCGTGCCGCACAGGGAGCCCGGGTACTCAGGTTTTTGCTGAACCGTATTAAAATCGATGCCGACCAATACCAAGGCAGACTTAAAGGGGCTATGGCGCAATCTCGTTTACAGTTTGTGACTCTTTCCGGCGTTCCGATTGAAGTAACCGAACTGAAGTGGCCGTTTCACGCTTCAACCTCCGGCAGTGACTGGCTGGTGCTCCACGGCCGGGTTGACCTGCTGGGCAACAGCGAAGGCCTGCATGCGGAAGTAGCCGTGGGATTGACCCAGACAATGAAGGATTCTCTGGGATCGCTGGCCCAGGAGTATGCGGAAGGCCTGGTGGTGAATGCGATCCGAAAGACCATCGATAACGGGCAGCTCGCGTTCTTGAAATCTGGCAAGCTGCAGCCGGTACACGTGACCAGCCGTTTCTATAGCTTTTTAACCAGAAAAATCCAATTCCCGACGCAGAATGAAGCCGATGCCAAGGAACTCATCCGCCGCCGCGTGTTCTGGCTGAGCAAGATCCATGATGGACAGCAGATTGATGTCGCTCCAAACTACGACTGCGAATACGTGAATCTGAAGCAGGACAAGATGCTTGAGCTGGCGCGGCAGTTGGCGGCGGAAGGATGGATCAGGATTGAAGGCGCCGTGGCGACCGCCACCAACAAACTGCTGCAACAAGAGCCGGCGATGATCGCGGCCATGCAGACGGGCGTGGAAGCCGGCAACTCGGCGACGAAGGTGACGGCGTAAGTTCACAGAGCCCATTTCTCGCTTGAATAACATCGTTAATTGGCTAATTAGGGTCACTCACTCCGAGCTGAGCGCGCTACGCCGGCCGCCTTCTACGATGGTGAAAGCAGGATTGTGAATCAGCCTCTACTCAGTATTGAACGACTCAACATCAGCTTTGCCACCCAAAGCGGCGAGGTGGCCGCAGTGCGTGATGTGAGCTTTGCGATTCCTGAGTCGGGCACGTTGGGGCTGGTGGGAGAGTCGGGGTCGGGAAAGTCGGCGACGTCGCTGGCGATCATGCGCCTGCTGCCGCCGCAGGCGCGCGTGAGCGGTCGGATTACTTTCAATGGCAAAGACCTGCTGTCACTGGCTCCGGAACAGATGCGGCGGATGCGCGGTTCGGATATGAGCATGATTTTTCAGGAGCCGATGACGGCGCTCAATCCGGTGATGCGGATCGGCGACCAGGTGGCCGAGGCCGTACTGGCGCACGAGAAGGTCTCACGCAAGACGGCTCTGGATCGCGCGGTGCACGTCCTGGATGAAGTGGCGATTCCAGAGCCCGCGCGGCGGGCGCGCGATTATCCGCACCAGCTTTCCGGCGGGCAGCGCCAGAGGGTGATGATCGCGATGGCGCTCATCAATAATCCGAGGCTGCTGATTGCGGACGAGCCGACGACCGCGCTGGACGTGACGATCCAGGCACAGATCCTGGAACTGCTGAGCCAGCTGCGGCAAAAGCACCGGCTGGCGATGCTCTTCATCTCGCATGATCTCGGTGTGGTTTCCCGCGTCGCGGACACGGTGGCGGTGATGCTCTCCGGAGAGATTGTGGAGGTCGGGCCCGTCCAGCAGATCTTCGCCGCCGCGGTCCATCCTTATACGCGTGGGTTGATCAGCGTGATACCAACGTTAAAGACGGAGCGTGGGCGTCCGCTGGCCACCGTGGCAAAGCAGGGCTCAACTACGCAGCCGGTAGCCATGAGCGAAGTTTCTCCCGGGCACTGGGCGCGCATTGCGACATAATGCGCCGGCTGGTTTAAACTCTCAAAGATCAAAAGCACGTGCGCATTCTTATTCTGTCTGACATTCACGCCAATCTGGAAGCGCTGGAGGCATGCCTTACGGCAGCCCCCGAGCACGACTGCGTCTATAACCTTGGCGATATTGTGGGATATGGCGCCAATCCGAACGAAGTGACGGAGCGTTCGCGCGATTTAGGCACGGTTTTTGTGCGCGGCAATCACGATCGTGCCTGCACTGGGCTGACGCCGCTGACGGATTTCAATCCGATTGCGGCACTCGCGGCAATGTGGACACAGCAGCGTCTCACGCCGGAAAACCTGGCATTCCTGAAAGGGCTGCCGCATGGACCGGTCGCGCCGCTGGACGGGCTGCGGTGTGTCCACGGATCCCCACGCGACGAAGACGAGTATGTGCTAATGCGGCGCGAAGCTTTCAATATCCTCGCCGAGGAGGATGCCCCGCTGACGTTCTTCGGACACACGCACGTGCAGGGCGGTTATTGGATTGATGATGTGCAGGACGATGAAGGCGCGATTGAAATGAAGTATCCACACGCAGAGGGGCCGCAGAGGATGGAGTTGCGGCTGGCGCCGACGGCGAGTTACCTGATTAATCCGGGATCGGTGGGTCAGCCGAGAGATGGCGATCCCCGCGCGTCGTTTGCGACGTATGACACCGACAACAAAGTTGTGACGTACTTCCGCGTGCCGTATGACATTGCGGCCGCGCAGCAAAAGATTTTTGCCGCAGGATTGCCGGAACGGCTGGCCATCCGGCTGGAGGAAGGGCGATGACGCAGAGCTCACTTTTTTCGGACGCGCCGACGCCGCGAAGCTCGGGCTTTGAGGTGATCGCAAACGTGGATGGCGGAGCGCGAGGGAATCCGGGGCCATCAGCGTATGGAGTGGTCGTGCGCGACGCGCAAGGAAAAGTAGTAGCGGAACTGAGCAGGTATCTGGGAATCCAGACCAACAATTATGCGGAGTACTCAGGGCTCTTGGCGGCGCTGGAGTATGCGGCGCACGCGAAGTACGAGTCCATAAAGGTCATCAGCGACTCAGAGCTGCTGGTCCGGCAAATGCAGGGCAGATACAAGGTGAACCATCCGGTGCTGAAGCAACTTTTTGACAAGGCAAAGCTGCTGACGGAGAGCTTTCACCTCTTTCGCATCGAACACGTGTTGCGCGAGAAGAATAAGGATGCCGATCGTCTGGTAAATGAAGTGCTGGACCGGCAAGCAAAGCGTTAGCTACAGCCCCTTGAAGCTGCAATACTTTAAACCTTTACCGCAGGCGTGAAGCTCTGCTCCACAGTCCCGCGGCATACACGATCAAAACCACAAAGGCCGGCAACGTTGCCGGCCTTTTCTTTTGCCCTTAAATTTTCGATTAGCCCTTTTTGGGAGCGATTGAGTCCTTCGCGGCTTTCGCTACGCGGAACTTCACTACCGTTTTCGCAGCAATCTTGATGGGTTCGCCGGTCTGCGGGTTGCGGCCCATGCGCGCTTTGCGATTCGACTTCACCAGACGGCCGATGCCGGGGATGATGAATACGCCGTTCTTCTTGGTCTCTTTGATTGCGGTCTCAGCGAGGTGTTCCAGAAACGCGGCCGCAGTCTTATTGTTGGTCTCAAGTTTCTCGGCCATGTTGCGGACGAGCTGGGTCTTGGTCATGCCAGATGCCATCTTTCCTCCTTGAAAGGTGAGTCTCTCAGCTCACCCAACCGAATATATACACGCGCCGCAAAATCATGCAAGCGTTTTCCCCAGATTTTATGCGGGTATTTTCAATAGGGGTCTGTGGAAATCCCGATGAACACTGCCTTAAGCAGAGTACCTGCTTTCCGCCTCGCGATTTCTGAGCTGAATCTCATACTATTCCCGTTCCTTGTCACACATCGCGTGCCACCAGCTCACCCCGCCAGCTTGTAGAAGCTCAGCACGGCATCGCCCTGCTGCAGCTTGCGCGTCCGCCGCAGCGCGCCAAACTCCTCTCCCGGATCGAAATGCTTGTCGTGCTCGGCAATCACCACGCTCTCCTTCCCCAGCAGCCGCGACTGCGACAAAAACCCCAGCACATCCTCATACGCTGCCATCTTCCGGTACGGTGGGTCCAGAAAACAAAAGTCCGCCAGCACCGCCTGCGCATCCAGCATCCGCAACGCCGCGGCCGCGTCGCGTTCAATCACCTCAGCACCCTCCTCAATCCCCAGCTCCTCCAGGTTCTCGCGGATCACCCTTGCCGCCTTCGCCGCCGACTCAATGAAATACACGCTCCGCGCCCCGCGACTCAGCGCCTCAATCCCCACCGCACCCGTCCCGGCAAACACGTCCAACCACACCGACTCCTCCACCCGCGGCGCCACCACGTTAAACAGCGTCTCGCGCAGCCGGTCCGACGTCGGCCGTGTCTCCATGCCTTCCACCGCTGCCAACCTCCGGCTCCTGTATTTGCCTGCGATCACACGCATGTTGGACATTTTAGATGCCACACAAAACCAGCTTCTAGCTGCTAGCGACTAGCTCATACTTTTCGACCCCGCGCGATTCCGGCGATCCCTTGTGTTCCTCCGCGTACCTCTGTGCCCTCTGTGTTCAGCTGTTGCTTTTCCGATTCCGTGCGATTACGGCGATTCCGGCGTTTACGGCGATTGGGAGTGGCCCTCAAGCTAGTAGCTAGCCGCTAGTAGCTCGTTACGATCGTGCATTTCCTCCCGAACCACACGGTATGAAACAATCAAAGTTCATCCATGAAGACCTGGTCTTATCCTCTGGCCCGTATCGCCGGCGTTGAATTCCGCCTGCATATTACTTTTTTCTTTCTGCTGTTTTTCGTTCTGCTGTATGACGGCAATTTCGGCACCGTCCCGGTCATACTCCGCGGCTTGGCCCTCACCGCGATGGTACTCATCGCCGTCCTCTTCCATGAGCTCGGACATGTCATCGTCTCAACTCGCTTCGGCTCGCCTGTGCGCGGGACCATTCTTCTGCCCACCGGCGGCATTCCCATGGTTGACCCCAACTCGCTCATGCACTCCGCGCCGGATATCCGCCGTGAATTCCGCATCGCCATGGCCGGACCACTCGTCAATCTGGCACTCGCCTCGGCCAGCGCCTCTGCGCTCATCATGCTCCGGCCGCCGGCATATCTCTTCACCCGTCCATTCATTGATCTTTCCGCGCTGCCGCGCAGCTTCTTCTGGATCAACCTCGGCCTGTTCGCCATCAACCTGCTGCCCGCCTTCCCGCTCGACGGCGGACGCGTCTTCCGCGCCTGGCGCTCGCAAACCCGTGACATGCGCACTGCCACCCGGCACGCCGTCAACCTGGCCCACCTGTTCGCCGCAGGCTTCATGTTCGCCGGCGTCGTTTCTTCCAAGTGGCTCATGATCACCGGACTCATCCTTTTTATGGCTGCACAGATTGAAGAGCGCACCGCCATGTTCCAGTCCGTGGCCGAAGCCGTCCAAATGGGCGACATCATGCTCACCCAGTTCTCCTTCCTCTCCCCGGCAGACACGCTGGAAGACGCGCTCACCAAAGCCGTGCACTCCCTTCAGGACGACTTCCCTGTCGTGAGCGGCGTCGACCTCGTCGGCGTGATCACGCGCCAGACCATCGTTGAACGCCTCCGCCGCGAAGGCAACGGCTACGTCCAGGGCGCCATGAACCGCGCCTTTGAAATCGCCGCCAAGACCGAATCGCTCGCGTCGGGTTTCCGCAAACTCACCTCCCGCGGCCTCACCCTGATCCCGGTGGTCGACGAAGAGCGCCTCGTCGGCATCGTCACTCTCCAGAACCTCATGCACAGCATGGGCCTGCTCGCCGAAAGCCGCCGTCTCCGCCGCCAGGCAGAGCAGGAAAGCTGATTCACCTCGGTCGGTAATTGGAGTTTAGTTTCAGATTACGACGATTCCGCGCGATTCCGGCGATTACGGCGATCACGGCGATCCGTTCACCAACTACCAAGTACCAAGTACCCTTCCCCTCCTCTGCGTCCTTTGCGGTGAAATGCTTTTGATTACGCGCGATTACGGCGATCCCGTATTCTCTCCGTCCTCTGCGGTGAACCCTTCCCTCCAAACGTCGTTCCTTTCACATTCCACGCCGCCAGCTGAATCAAATACGCCAGCTGCCTCACCTGGCTCGCATCAAGCGTCCCGTCAATCACCACCGCCTGCAGCTTCTTGATTGCCAGTTGAATGCTGTCCGCATCTTCCATCGGACCCAGGTCCAGCTTTGTTGCTTGCGCCTGCTCCATCCGCGCATGCATGTAGCACAGCGTGTGATCTTTCATCTTCGGTGACCCGCATTGCTCACCATCCGTGTGGACGTGCTCGCACCGCGCCGCCCGTCTCGCTTTCTCCAGGTTGTCCCGCAGCTTGTCCTGCCTTTCCCGCTCCGCATCGGCTTCTTCCTTCTTCAGCTTTTCGTATTCATACAGCACCTTAGCAAACGCCTTGTGCTCCGGATAATCCACCGCCTGCCGCTCTATCCCATTTGGCCCGTACGGATTCCGCTCTTCCAGGTACCCCTTGTATTCCTGGAATCTCTGGTACAAGTCGATACACCACCGTCCTGGAACGTTTCCTTCCCACGACCTCCTCTGCCACCCTGCCCGCCATATCTCGTCGCGATATTGCTGCCGCGCCTCGGCTTCTTCGTACTCGGCAAACCAGCCCACTCCGGGTAGCTCCACCTTCGCTTCCGGATCATCTTCCTTCCGCGGCATGATTCGTCCTTTTTCGTCTCTCTGCGTCGTGCTCATCTCTTCATTTTGCGTCGCGTTCATTCCTTCGCTCTGCATCACGTTCATCTCTTCATTTTGCGTCGTGCTCATTCTTCCCTCGCGTCCTGATTTCCCAACACTTGTTCGTCTGTGCTCGTCTCTGGCCCAAATTTCCTGATCTGCGTTCTTCTTCTGCGTCATCAGCGGCTGGATGGTTTTGCTGTTTTCCTTTGTCGGCCTCTTTGTCTTCGCACTTCCGATTGCGTGCGATTCCGGCGATTACGCGCGATTCCGGCGATTCCCCGCGCGGCCCCCCTGGCCTTCGTCCCAATTCGTCCCAGCCTCGTCCCAACCTGTCCCAACGTCGTCCCATTGCGACGTCCCAATCCGTCGCAGCCTCGTCCCAACCGTCCCAAACTATTCCAATACCTCTGCGTCCTTTGCGGTAAATGTTTTTGCTGTTCCGATTACGGCGATTCCGGCGATTACGTGCGATTACGGCGATCTCGTGAACCGGCGTTGGTTCTGGCTAACGGCCAAAGGCTAGGCTAGAACTTGTTTTCAATCAGCGTCCATCTGCGCAAATCAGCGGCGATTTCGCTTTTCCGGGGCCCCCAGTAATCCCGGTTTTGGATTGCTGGGGTCGGATTACGTGCGATTCCGCGCGATTACGGCGATTCCGCGCGATTACGCGATTTCACAAATGCCCGTCCTAGTCCCCCAACTCCCTCCACCTCCCTGATCTCTCCCGCTTCTTTCATCCGGTTCAGCGTGTTGTGAATTGGCGGCATCACGTAGGCATATTTGCTCAGGTCGTATCCCATCTCCGCCAACTCGTTCCTTACCTGGGTCGGCGTAAGCGGCAGAAGATGCGGCTGCCGGAACACCCACCGTATCGCTTCGGTCAGTCCCATCTCCGTCCCAATTCCCCGATCTTCTTCACCCGGCCCGCCACTCCCACTGCCGGCGCCCAGCGCGTCGCCTCCCACACCACTGGCCCTTTGTTCTCGCGCACGCCTGTCCCTCAACCGTTGCGCCGTCTCCTCATCCAACTCTTCTCCAGCCACTTTTGCCAGCTGCTCCACAATCGGCGTCCAGCTCTCAATCTGCTGCCGGACCTCTTCCTCCTGCCGCAGCAGTCCCGCCAGCTTCTCCCGGGCCGATTCATACATCTGCTTCGCCGTTTCATCGGTCATAATCAAAGTTTCACATCTATGTTTCACATTGTCAAGATATATTTCACAATGTTTCCTGCCGCCCGCGACGCCGCACGTCCCGATCCCAGTCTAACCTGCTGAACGATCGAGGCTTAACTCTTGATCTTGTGGCACAGACACTCCTGTCTGTGCACCTCTTCACCGACCAAACTTTCACAGGAACAGCCGTTAACGTCTAATCTCTCGTATGTGGATCGCAGGCGCCCCCGCCTGCGTTGTAAAAACGGCGCTTTACCCGGGGCCTCAGCGGGCGACGATTTTTGCCCGCTGGGGTGCAAGCCCGGGGCTTTAGCCCCGGACCTTGGTCGCTTTACGGGCATCCCCAGCAGGCGACGATTTTTGCCCGTTGGGGTGGAAGCCCGGGCGCTTTAGCCCCGGACCTTGGTCGCTTTACGGGCATCCCCAGCAGGCGACGATTTTTGCCCGTTGGGGTGGAAGCCCGGGCGCTTTAGCCCCGGACCTTGGTCGCTTTACGGGCATCCTCAGCGGGCGGTGGATTTTGCCCGTTGGGGTGGAAGCCCGGGGCTTTAGCCCCGGGTCGGGCTTTTAGTCCCCTTTGACCGGTCCGGCGGGAGCGAAGCGACTAACGGACTAGAGGACTATCCGACGACGCGCCTTTCGTCGGCTGGGTGGTCGTAGCTACTAACGGACAAGTCGAAGGATCCCGAGAATTTTGCCTGGTTGCTTTTCCGGGGCCCGAGTATTCCCGATGTTGGTTTTCTGGGGTGGGATTCCGCGCGATTACGGCGATCCGTTCGCCAACTACCAAGTACCAACTACCTGATTACATTTCCCCCGCAACTTTCCCCCGTCCCCGCGTTCCTATTTCCGTCTAAACTTTCTGACCGTGACGCGCACGACCATCCTCGCCCTCTTCCTTGCTGTGACAGCACCAACTCTCTCCGCCCAGACCGTTGAATCGGGCTTCGACTGGCTGAGCTGCGCCGACTTCGGCGGTCTGCACGGCTTCTCCGAAAACTGCGGGGCCGACACCAACTTCTATCCATCGTTATCGAAAGTCAAAAAAACCGAGCCCCACGCGAACATCAACTTCGAAATTCCCAGGCCGTGACTCAACGCTAAACGCGATGAGGAATATCGAGGCCTCTGTGAACAGCGCCGTAGGCGCGTCAAGAAGTTAGCCCAGCGCGTAAGCGCTGGGAAAGCTATGAAGTAAAATCGAGCGCCGGAGGTGCGACAGATTGCCTCACACATTTTTTCAGAATGTCATGCACGTAGTGTTCAGCACGAAAGAGCGGCAGAAGCTGATTCCCACGGAAATGAAAGACCGGATGTGGTCCTACACGGCAGGAATTTGCAAAAAGAGGAAAGTGTTTGTGCATGCGATTGGAGGCATGGAAGACCACATTCATCTTCTACTTCAATTTCCGCAGACGGTAGCGATTGCTCAGCTGATCAATACCATCAAGGTGAATTCGTCCGGATGGATGTCAGAGCAAACCGGCAGGTTTGCCTGGCAAGAAGGGTACGGAGCCTTTTCGGTCAGCAAATCGAACTGGCCCGAAGTAGTCAGGTACATCCGAAATCAGGAGCGGCATCACCGGAAAATGACCTTTGAGGAGGAGTTCATTGCGATGCTGGAGAAGCACGGGATCGAATACGATCCGCGATACGTTTTTGGCTAATCTGTCGCACCTCCGGCGCTCGACATTCTAGAACACTCAGTCCCAGCGCTCACGCGCTGGGCTAACTTCGGGCGGCACCTACGGTGCCTGAATCTCGCAGCATCCTTGTGTCACCAGTCACCAGGCAACAATGAGGATTCCGCCTGACACCGAAATGCGCCGGGTGGGACCGGCTCCGCCGCTGGCCACCATTACTTTCAATCGCGGTCTGCTGCGCTCGGGTGAGCGCTGGCAAGCGCCGTTTCGCGTGCACCACGCGTTAGGGGCGCAGCCCCTTGAAAAAACGCCCGCAGCCCTGAAAAGGCTGGCGTCGGCGGAACTGTCGTAACCTAATATGGTCAGCGCCGTAGGCGCGTATCGACGTTAGCCCAGCGCGTAAGCGCTGGGAAAGGTAAGAAGAATGAGGCAGCGCCGTAGGTGCGGCACATCCCCGAAGATCATCCGCAGTTCAACCTCTCACCATCTCCCACGCTGCCATCAACTCTTCTGCAAACGCTTCGTCGGCACACTTTTCAATCCCCGATTCCAACTTCTTCCGCACGCCGTCAGTGCGGAGCCACGCCGAGATTTCTTCCGCCTGGTCCATGTGGCCGCCCCAGAAAGCATTGATTCCTCTTGGTATCGCATAGCTCATTCCGGTGCGAGTGATCATCGCTGCGAGATTCCAGCAGGCTGAGGCGGAATCGGCCTGAAGCCATTCTTCGAGGTAGGGAGACATGGGGCCACTTGCGCCGGCCAGCGCGCACAGCCAATCTTCCATACTGTCACACGGATAGTATCGCTCGGTAACGGGAAGATCTTCCGGCGGGATTTCGAGCGCCGTCCTCCACACCGTCATCAGGAACTGCTGCACGGCTTTTTGCTCCGGCTCGGGCCAGTGTCTCCACTCACCGTGCATCAGCTTTTCAAAGACGATTGGGCGATCGGTGAAGTAGTTGTCATCGGTGAGCACCGATATCTCGAAGATCCTGGGTAGGAAATGGCGGAAACCGTCGAGGTCACCCCAAACCAGCAGCGCATCGCCGGCAAACTGGTACAGGGCTTCGGGTCGAAGCTCCCGCAGTGCCGCTGAGTACAGCTGCAGATGATCGTTCGGAGAGTGGCAGCACGGACACCCGCTGAAATCCTTGGGCAGCGGATAGCCCTTGAAGGCGGCATACAGCCCCTCGATCGCAGCGGCGAGTTCGGGAGTGCGGGGCAGGAGCACATGTCTAGTATGCAGTATCGTGAATGCGCCCGTGTAAAGGACTGGCTCAGACTGCGCCGCGGCGTCTAGCAGATTCACCCGCTAGCTACACTTCGTTTCTTGCGCCCAAGCAGCTTGCTCACCAACCTCGGCAGCCTGACTACCACCGTGCCCCAGGTTCTGGCCCAGAATACTAGCCATGCCGGCAGCAGCGACAACGCGAGTTTCAGAGGTGGGCTTGACCGGCCGTGCTTGTGCTCGTAGAACTTCAGCGCTCCGTCTTCAAAGCCGACTGAGAGCTGGGGTTCATATTCAAGCGTCATCAATCGAGGCATCTCAGGGGCCAGAAAACCGAACTGTGGTTCTACCAGAAAGCATTTGCCGTCTTCAAAGTATTCGACCCAGGCGTGTCCCTCGCCGTAACGACCATGTTTGCCACTGACGAATCGCGCGTCATAGCCCAGAGCCAGCATCTGCCGCCACGTCCACAATGCAAAATCCGCGCACGCGCCTTTCCTGAGGCGTTCAAAGTCTTCGGGCGGCTGCCAGCAGTATTTTCCAAAAAGGTCCACCGGATGCCCGCTCCCGCATCGAGCCAGAAAACGCCGGACCTCGTCAATCGAGGCACATTTCACTGTGAGCGGCTGGCTCACATAGCGACCGATGGGCATCCCTGCGCTTGGCACCTTGCGCTGAAACACGGACGCGGAAATCTTCCGCCCTTCCGCGTCATACGCCCCTGGAATAGTCTCCGCGATCACTCGCGCGCATTCTCTCACACCTGCAAAGACGACCACCGGTAATCTTTGCCCAAGGGATGGTCTAGCTCAGCGGCGAGGTTCTCCACCCTCCTCACCATCTCCTCCGCCCACAACTCATACACCTTCGGGCCGGGATGGAAGCCGTCAGTAGCCATGAGCTCCGCGTAACCGCCGTCCGGTGCGGCGACGAACTCACAATCCGCCTGGTGCTCCGTCCACCCGCGCAATACACGGTTGAGCATCCGCGCCCGTGCGCCCAGGTACCAGCGCAGCGGCTGCGGCAGGCAGGGAAATTCATGCATCGCCGGGATGCCGCTCCACAGCATGCGCTGCGCCCCGAACTTCTCCCGCAGGATCTGCGCCAACTCATCCAGTTCCGCCAGCCATCTGCGCGCACTGCGTCCGCACGTGACCTCATTCACGCCCAGCGAAATGGCCACCACGGTGAAACTTTCCGGAGTTGCGGTTGACCTCGCATGAAGGGATTTCAGTTGCGCGATCACACTCCGCGTCGTCGCCCCCGTTTCCGCGACAACTTTCCACCTCACCTGGAACCGGCCTTTCAACCGCTTGACCATGTGCCCGGCCAGAGCTTCCTCCTGTGTGGCCACACCTACGCCCGCGGCGGCCGAGTCGCCCAGCACCAGCAGGCTCAGCGGAGCGCCTCGCCCGCACTCGCCCGAGCGCGGTCCCGCCGCCTCCGGCAGCTTCGGCGTCACCCGGCGTACATACTTCCCCTGGCAAAACAACACCGGCGCCAGAGCCACCATGGCGGCCGTCAGTCCGAATTCTGATTTGTGAGGAGTCACACCGGGTCCACCACAAGGATTTCACCGCAACCGACGCGAAGTTGCCAATATTATCTGAGCCTTACCTGATTATCTGAGCCTCACCTGATTATCTTGCCTCTCCTGCCGCCTGCTGTCTGCACTTTTGCGCTCGCGGGCTTTTGCCAGGCACTACCAAATACCAACCGCTTGGCTCATCTGTGTTCATCCGTGCTCGTCTGTGGCCAATCCCGTCTTTCATTCGTACTCATTCGCGTTCATTCGCGGCCAATTGCGCAGCGTCCTTTGCGTTGAACGCCTTCCACTCAGATTTTGGCCTTCCTTCGCGTGATCCAGAACACAGAGCCGCCGGCCCCTCAAAAGCTACTCTGGCACGTTAGGAGGGCACTCGATGAAGTCCGGGAAACGTTCGCTCGGGATGGCCACCCGCGCCATCCATCACGGTTATGACCCCATGCGCTATGAAGGCGCTCTGAATCCTCCGGTCTTCATGACCTCCACGTACGCATTCCCTGACGCGGCCACCGGCGCCGCCCGCTTTGCCGGCACTGACAACGGTTTCATGTACTCCCGTATGGGGAACCCCACCGTCCAGGTGCTGGAGCGCCGGATCGCCGATCTGGAATCCGCGGAAGCCGCCGTGGCCATGGCCAGCGGCATGGGTGCCATCACCGCAGCCATCTGGAGCCTGCTGCAATCGGGCGACGAAATCGTGGCCGACGTGACCCTCTACGGCTGCACCTACTCCTACTTCATCCATGGTCTCTCGCGCTTTGGCGTGAGCACCACCTTCGTTGATCTCACCCAGCCGGAGCAGCTGGCGCGCGCCATCACCCCGCGCACCCGGCTCGTCTATTTTGAAACGCCATGCAATCCCAACATGCGGGTCATCGATATCGCCCGCGTTGCGGAGATCGCGCACAGCTTCGGCGTGCCCGTCATGGTCGATAACACCTACTGCACGCCCATGCTCCAGCGGCCCATCGAGTTCGGGGCGGACGTCGTAATCCACTCGGCAACAAAGTATCTGGGCGGCCACGGTGATCTGCTGGCCGGTCTCGTCTGCGGCCGCCTCGACGCCATGCAGCGCGTCCGCATGCACGGCCTCAAAGATCTCACCGGCGCAGTCATGTCAGCCATGGACGCGTTCCTCATCCTCCGCGGGCTCAAGACTCTGGAGCTGCGCATGGAGCGCCACTGCGCCTCCGCCATGGAACTGTCGCGGCGATTGCAAAACCATCCTGTGGTCACCCAGGTGATCTATCCCGGCCTGGCCGGCTTCCCGCAGTATGAAGTCGCGAAGCAGCAGATGTCCGCCTTTGGCGGCATGATTGCCTTTGAGATCAGGGGCGGCTCGCCCGCGGGACATCGCTTTATGGACGCGCTCGACCTCGTTACCTGTGCCGTAAGCCTGGGCGACGCCGAAACCCTCGTCCAGCATCCCGCCACCATGACCCATTCCGCCTACACGCCTGAAGAACGCGCACACCACGAAATTACGGATGGCATGCTCCGCCTCTCCGTGGGTCTGGAAAATCTGGAAGATATCTGGAGCGACCTCGACCAGGCCTTGCGGGCCTCACAGCGCGAGGGCGACCAAAGCCAGGAGCTGAGTGACATTCTCTCGCTGATTGAGTAAGGAGCGCTTGTTAAGTTTTTCTCTGTGGACTATGCGGTGATTGGTTTCAGGTTGGTTTTGGCCAAAGGCCAATGGCCAGGGGCCCTAAGTCAGCAGCTTTTTTCTTCATCAGCGCTCGGTTTTTTCCGCGCTTCCCCGTCAGGCCCATCCAGCACGATTCCCAGCGCGCGAGCATGAACCTTGTCGGTCTCGCTGAAGACGATTGTGGGTGCTTTCGGCTTTCTGGCTTTTGACGCCCTCTTTTTCTTGGGCGTGCGCTGGTCGCTGCCGGCGTGCGCCGGCGGCTCGTCTTCAATGCGCCACTCCGCCACGGCGTCTGAATCGTCTTTGCCTTTGCGGCCCTGGTCGGTGCGGCGCAGGTGCGCGGCTCGCGCCAGAGCGCTGCGGTCAACCTCAGGCCATGGCGAGGCAAACAGAGCGTCAAGATACTTTTGCTTGTGCTGCTCACAGCAGAAATGCACCGCCAGCGCGTGTGACGCCCACTTGGCACTCCAGCGGCAGAACATCTCAAACTGACGGCGGTTCCCGGTCACTCCTTTGTGTTCCAAAGCGAGCCCCAGGATCCACGCTTCGTGCGGCTTCTTCTGCCGTCCGCACCAGTCACACCTGTACTCCAGCAACTCAACTACTCCATTTCAATCTTTCAAGTGGCGTGCTGAAAAGTATGATGCCGTGCGGCGTGGCGCGGTTTGGTGGGGACCTTTTCACCGCAAAGGACGCAGGATCGCGGAGGACTGCCGCGGTGCTTTTATCCACTGGCATTTCCTGTGGGTTCAGCTAAAGGCTGGAAGCTAAGCAGCTTGCTTCCATCAGTGTTCATCTGTGTTCATCAGTGGCAAATGCTTTTCTACGTATTCTGTGGTGAGCGGCTGGGAGGTTGGTTTTGCCAAGGGCCAAGGGCCAACGCCCAAGGGTTCAAAGCTGGCAGCTAGACGCTAGCAGCTCTGTGCGTACTCTGCGGTAAAAGTCTCGCGCGCAGTCGGGCATTCACCGGCTCCGAATACCACCGCGCCACCGCATACCCCAGCGCGCCGCAAGCGACTGTGATCGCCACAAACCACAGCGGCTGCCAATTGGCGCTCTCCCCGCTTGCCCGATACGCATACACCATGGGCCACACCACCAGCATGTGCGTGAGATAGACTTCGTAGCTGATGCGTCCGAACCAAGAGAATGGTGTGGAGAACACCTGCGAGAATCGCGACGGCTCACCTTCCGACGAAGCATTCTGTTGCAGCACGATCAGCAGCAGCGCGGTACCGATCTCAAGCACCGTCACATCGAGCCCGAGTTTGTAGAACCCCATCTTCGCCGCCAGCGGTCGGAACGCCTCAATCAGCAACATCAGCACCACGCCCGACCAGAACATCAGTCGCGCCGCAAGCGGT
>DATAEJ010000258.1:0-5138 GCA_036258095.1 Candidatus Angelobacter sp.
CGCTAGACTAGCGTTCAATGATCCCGCATCTGCGATTTGATTTCACGTTTCCGCGAAACTATGAAGCCAGGATTCTGGAGGGCGCTCCGCTGCCCCATCCCCTGGAGAAGCTGTATCACTATCCGGCTGAACTCGAAGAAGGAGACCGAACCGGTGTTTACGTGCGCGTCGCGCCACGCAACGGCAATGCATGGAATGGGTTCTTCGCGCTCGGTTTTGACTCCGAGCAGGTGGTGCATGCTATCGCAACTTGTCCTGACCCGGATTCCCTATGCGTAGTTGCCGGCGGGTATGGATACGTTATGAAAGCCCATGATCCCACGCAATGGTTTCGGCTTGATCAGAGTCCCGTAGTCGATCTCCGCGTCCTTCAGACCCAAAAACAGCTGCTTTTCGTGGGCTTCACGACGATTTCGGCAGTTGGCGCCAGCGGGCTGGCGTGGACCACCGAACAGCTCTCCTGGGAAGGCATTCGCATCGGCGAGATCTCCGCACAGAAGCTGCATGGCTTTGGGTGGGACGCGCTCCGTGACAAGGAAGTTCCGTTCGAGCTTGACCTTAGCACCGGCAAGCACTCAGGCGGCTCTCGCCCCGGCAGGCCCAACTAACCAGTCGCAGAATTGTAAATGGCCGCCCGATCCGTCTAGACATTCTGAGCGGTCCAGAATCCAAGCTATAATTTCATATGGCGACTCACCCGCAGCCCGCGTCCCAGAAGCTGCTGAATGCTAAGTTTCAGCAGTTGCTGGCGAAGGTCGCCGAAAACCGTCCCAGCGATGATCTGGAGATCATCCGCAAGGCTTACGATTTTTCGCTCCGCCACCATAATGGCCAGACTCGTGCTTCAGGCGAGCCCTATCTCATTCACCCTCTGGAAGTGTCGCTCGTTCTTGCAGATCTTAAGCTCGACTCCACAGCCATTGCCGCAGGGCTGCTGCACGACGCGATTGAAGACACGGAAGTCACGCATGAGGACATCCGCGAGGGCTTCAGCGAGCAGGTGGCACATATCGTTGAAGGCGTCACGAAGATCGACAAAATTGACTTTGCCAGCCGCGAAGAACGCCAGGCAGAGAACGTCCGCAAGATGGTGCTGGCCATGGTGGACGACATCCGCGTGGTGCTGATCAAATTGGCCGACCGCCTGCACAACATGCGAACGCTCGAGCACCTGCCGGAAGATCGTCGCCAGAAGATTGCCCGCGAAACGCTGGAAATTTACGCTCCGCTCGCGCACCGGCTCGGTATGGGCAAAGTGCGCGGTGAGCTAGAAGATCTTTCCTTCCGCTACGTTGATCCAATCGGGTATGAGCAGGTGCACGCCGCGGTGGAATCCCGCCGCAAAGCCGGCGAGAAGTTTCTGGCGGACATGGTTCGGATCCTGCAGAAGCGCCTCAAGGAAAATGGCGTGGAAGCCCGCGTAGATAGTCGCATCAAGCGGCTCTACAGTATCCACCAGAAGTTGCTGCGGCAACGCATCACGGTTGATCAGGTCTATGACTTGCTTGCCGTACGCATCATCACCAAGTCAGTCAAGGACTGTTACACGGCGCTCGGCGCCATCCACCAGATGTGGCGACCCGTCCCGGGACGGATCAAAGACTTCATCGCCATGCCGCGGCCGAACTTTTACCAGTCGCTGCACACCACGGTCATCACGGAAGACGGCCATCAGTTTGAAGTGCAGATCCGTACGGAAGAGATGCACAAGATGGCGGAAGAAGGCATTGCGGCACACTGGAAATACAAGGATGGCTCACCTGTCAGCGCGCGCGATGAACAGCGCCTCTCCTGGCTGCGCCAGATGGTGGAGTGGCAGCAGGATGTAAAAGACCCGAGCGAGTTTCTCTCCACGCTAAAAGTCGATCTCTACCCGGAAGAGGTTTACACCTTCACCCCCAAAGGGAAGGTCGTGGTGCTGCCCCGTGATGCAACAGCAATTGATTTCGCCTATGCGATTCACACCGAGGTCGGCCACACGTGTGTCGGCGCCAAAGTGAATGGTCGGATCGTGCCGCTGCGTAACAAACTACGCAATGGCGATGTGGTGGAGATCATGACGCAACCCGGTCACAATCCCAGCCGTGACTGGCTGGCGTTTGCGAAGTCCACGCGCGCGCGCAACAAAATTCGGCACTGGCTGAACATCCACCAGCGCGAAAGGGCCATTGAAATCGGGCGCAAGCTGATGGAAAAGCAGGCGCGCAAGTATCGCCTCGCCATGAAAGACTTCCACGACACCGAGCTGGACAAGATCGCGAAAGATTATGGCCTGGGCTCAGGGCAGGATCTGATGGCCGGCATCGGCTACGGCAAGTTCTCGGCTCGCCAAATACTGGCGAAGCTCTCACCCGGACTGTCCGACGTGCCACCGGCGGAGGAAGCGCCCAAGAACCACACTCTAGGCACCGTTATTCGACGTGTGTTCGGTCAGAGCGCTGATGGCGGAGCAATCAAGGTGAAAGGCTACAACGACCTGATGGTCTATCGCGCGCGATGCTGCAATCCCATCCGCGGCGAAGCCATTGTCGGCTACGTGACGCGTGGAAAAGGTGTGGCGGTACATGCCGTAAGCTGTCCGAACGTCAACAATCTCATGTATGAAGCTGACCGCCGCATCGCGGTGGAATGGGCCAAGGCTGCCATGATGAGCCGCCAGGACGGCAAAAGTACTTATCCGGTAAAGCTGACGGTTTTTTGTGACGATCGCGCCGGCATGCTGAAGCAGCTGACCGCGGTCATCAGTGACGACAACACGAATATCCGAAACATTGAAGCGCGGACAGCCAACAGTCAGGCCACGATCGATATCGTCATAGATATTGAAGACGTGAAGCACCTCGAGCGCGTCATCAGCGGTATGCGGAAGATCCCTGGCATCCATGACGTGCAACGCCTGAATAAGATCTAAGCGCCAGCCCTTCTTCTTTTGTCTGCTATCCTTTTCCGTCGCGTTCTTATTTCTGCGACGGAGGCATCATGAGCTTCACCCGAGACGCAGTTTCCACCAGCAACGCCCCGCAGGCAATTGGTCCCTACTCGCAGGCCATCAAGGCCAATGGCTTTGTTTTTATCTCCGGGCAGATCCCAATCGACCCGGCTACCGGCAACATCATTGAAGGTGGCATTCAGCAGCAGACCGAGCGCGTGCTCAACAATTTGTCGGGAATCCTTGCGGCCGCAGGCAGCAGCTGGGAAAAGGTCGTGAAGACCACCGTTTTCCTCAAGAACATGAGTGAGTTCGCGCAGATGAATGAGGTCTACACGAAATTCTGCAAGGGGGCTCCTCCAGCACGTTCTACGGTGGAAGTAGCTCGGCTACCGAAGGACGTCTCGGTTGAGATCGATGTAATAGCCCTGCTTTAAGGAGGCTCTCTTGCGAACCTGGCACGTAAAGGTTCTTCTTGTGGCTGTCCTGTTGCTTTCTACGGCTGGTTCTGCTCAGTCGAATGATTTGGCTGTGACCTTCGGCGCTGCAATCTCACCCGCCAGTGAAGGCATACCAACTTGTGAAGCGATCCTAATCTGTCCTCCAAGCGGAACCCTCAGCATCGATTCCGGCTTTACGGTGGGCGGAAGTTTCACTCACCGGCTGGCAAACTTCCACGTGGCATCACTTGGTCTGGAGCTGCCGCTATTTGCAGCGCCCTCGCGAAGCGCGCCCGCGGTTCAATTCCGGCAAGATTTCTCATCCCTGTTTTTTACGCCGTCATTACAGGTCAGGTTCCTACCCGGAGCGGGCATTTCGCCGTTCGTGTCAGGAGGAGCGGGTGTTGGCTACTTCTCAGGAACCAGCGGCAAGGCTACCTGGGCGACCCAGATAGGTGGAGGGCTGGACTTCAAAACCGGACTGCCGCACCTGGGTTTCCGGGTTGAAGCGCGAGATTTCATCTCCGGGGTACCGAAGATCGACGCCCTCTCTCTGTTCACCTCGGGACACCTGCAACACGTCGTGGCTGGCGGAGGAATCGTATTCAAATTTTGACGCAGCTGCTGAAACTGTTGTCTGCCCCAAAAACAATTTGGCCTCCCGAGTTGGGAGGCCTTTGTTCTTTACGGACTTAGCTAGGAGGCCTTGGTGACCTTACCGGACTTAATGCAGTTGGTGCAGACGCGAATCCGTTTGTTGGCGCCTTTCACCACCGCGTGCACGGGACGCAGGTTCACGTTCCAGCGGCGCCGGCTCACGTTGTGAGCGTGGCTGATCTTATTTCCAAATTGCGGGCCTTTGCCGCAGATTTCACAAACTTGTGCCATGGCAGAAAAACTCCAGCTTTCTTGATTGACTCGGAAGGACGCAAAGGGCTTCAGAGCATTGTGTGATTTAAAGGTAGATTTTACAGCAACATAGCCGAGGTCTGCAACCCTCCGTAACCATTACGCGGATTCGGCCAGGGCACTGGCGGATGTGCGGCGCGACCTTCCGCTGATCCGCTCCCGCATTCGCAGGAAGGGCCTTTCGACACATAGGTATAGCAGCGCCGCAACGGCAAAGCTCGTGACAAAGTAGGTTGCCGACGCCGACCACCCGCCCTGGCGGGTATAACTCAGGTACTCGTAGTCGAGATGCACGATTTCTTTATGGGTCAGATAAAGACTGTAGGCCAAAGCCGCGATCCAGCCGAATCCCCGGATTTTTCCAATTAGCCCATTGGAAGTAGTGGCTGATGCCACAACCATCGCCAAACCGAGGGAGAGCAGCGGAAAGCCGATAATAGCCGCAAGGAAAGAAAATCGGTCGCGGAAGAGCCAAATCGCTGCGCCTGTGGTCATCATCCCTGAAACCAGCAGGAAGTTTGAATGAGCCATCAGTTTGTCCCACCAGGAGCGGCGGAATGTCTTGATGAGCGCCAGCGCCACGCCCGCGTGGAGGCCATCCAAACGGGTGTACGTGGGATAGTAAATTTGCTCGATATACCGCAACGCGAACAGATCGCCGTCTTCTGCCCTTACGGGAGCAAGATTATGGGAGTACAAATACGCGCGAATCGCGATCCCTGCTCCCAAAAGGGCCATTACAAGTGCGGTGGTCTTAACCATGCTGGGCCGTCGCATCATGAGCAGAACCAGAACAGGCAGCACCAGATAGAAGTGCTCTTCCACACATAGTGACCACACGTGCGAAAAGGCATGTTGGT
>DATAEJ010000259.1:0-3452 GCA_036258095.1 Candidatus Angelobacter sp.
GGTCGGACCCGTTAACA
Source organism: Candidatus Angelobacter sp. (assembly GCA_036258095.1). Classification (GTDB taxonomy): domain Bacteria; phylum Acidobacteriota; class Terriglobia; order Terriglobales; family Acidobacteriaceae; genus Angelobacter. Next base: position 18 of record DATAEJ010000259.1, read on the forward strand.
ACCCGGATGCATCACCCCGGGATCGCATCATCCGCGCGGCAAAGCATCTGATGAGCGCCGTCGGGTATGAGAATGCGTCCACGGAAGCCATATGCACCAACGCTCACGTGAGTGAGGCGCAGCTAACCAAATATTTTGGAACAAAAGAAGCTCTGCTGGAAGCTATCTTTGAAGACGGCTGGGCGTCGCTTCGGATGCAGTTGCCGCTGTTGCAGACGGCGCAGTCTCCCAGGCGGCGGCTCAAGATGCTGCTTCATCTTCTGATCCGCCTGTTCAGTGAAGATACTGAATTGCGCGATCTTATGCTTCTGGAAGGGAGACGCATCCGGCGAGAGAGCAGGATGGTGATGCTCACCTCGAGCTACACGGAGCTGGTGAGTTTTGTTGATTCGCTTATCAAGGCCGAACTCAAAAGCGCCGCGCCGAATCACATTCAGCTTGTCCGCTCTGCCTTAATCGGGCTGTTTGAAGGTTTGCTTCGCGACAAGGTGCTGCATGATCGTTTTGGGTTTCCGGCGGAATTCTCACTGCAAGAAGCGGAAGAATACCTGTCAGAGGCTGTGGACCGGCTTTTGAGCCCGGCAAGACCTTAGACTAGCGAAATTCGCGTGGCTCAGGCCCGCAGTTTAGCGCAGCACGTATCCGTAGATTGCAATCGCAATGCCGATGACACTGGTGATAAAAGACAATCGCCAGTAAATTTTGTTCTCTGCCAGTAGAGAAATGGAGCAGAGAACAATCGAGATTTCCAGAAACAACTCTGATGCATCGAAGCGATCGGCGCGGCGCGTGACTACGGCCGTCTCACGGTCAACATCAGATGCCTCCTCCTGGATCTTCTTCGCTGCTTCGCCGGCACTGGCGCCTTCCTGTGCTGAAGTCGCTTTTTCAGAACCGTTCTTCCGGATTTCAGGCGGTTGGGAATGCGACTGCTCTGCTTGGGCAGAAGCGTCAGGCTTCTTCAACTCTGCGGTAAGTTGTTGAAGGGTTTTCACTCTCTTGAGGCGGGGTGCTGTGCAGTTCTTTTCCGGAGACCGTCCGCACTCTTCATCCCATGAATCTTGCATGAATTCCAAGGCCAGTTCGTGGTGTCCTTCCATTTCAGCCTTTTGCGCCTCAATCCCATAAATATGAGCTCGCAAATGCTTGGCCTGATAGAAATTCCACTGGTCCACAGCTTTAGTCTGCAGCTTGATCTCTTCCGTGTGGGCACGATGCCCCATCAAAGTAGCCACTGCCAAAAGAACCGCGGTAACGGCCGTTGTCAGGCCGATTGCCTTCTGCCCGGTGTGGTGCGCGTGTTCAGCTTGCTCGCTCAGCTCTTCAGGATTCATCCTTCGCTCCGGAGAATGATTTTGGTGTTGCTGCACTCGGGCCGGCGGGAGCCGTGTTCCGGCTCGTGGCCCCTAATGGCGTTGCAAAAACTTGAGCCGCCGATGTGGCTTGAGGTGGTCCGGCACATCGTCATACTTGAGCACGCTGATGGAGCCATCCACCTCCAGCACCGCCAGCGCCACTTCCTTGGGACTGCTCACGCCATGCTCGCGCAGCGCCCGTTGCACCTCGTCACTGGATATGTGTTCCTTGGCACAATGCGACATCACCAGCTCTCCATTATGAATAAGCAATGTGGGCGATCCCTGGATCCAGCGCCGGAACCTGCGGTTGAAACCGGAGACCTCCGCCAGCAGGTAATTCAGAACCAGCAGCACCAGCGCCGCCGCGATTCCTCCCACCAGGGAGGTGTCCGGCCCGGTCATGGCGTTCTGCACGGAATTGCTCAGCAGGAGCAGCAGAGTCAGGTCAAACGGCGTCATCTGCCCCACTTCCCGTTTTCCCGTCAGCCGTATCCCCAGCAGCACCACCACGTAAATCGCCGTGGTGCGCAGAACTATCCCCAGAACAACGTGTCCGCTTGTCAGCATGTTGAAGGATTGTAAATTCAGATTCGCCGTTTGAAATCTTAAATTTCAAATCTTGAGCTAGGCGTTCCACGCCCGGGGCCAAGATTTAGGACAATCTCGGAACAGCCGCGTTCCGCAAAGATCGCTGAATCGCAACGGCTCACCTTGTCAGTCTGGCACCCGCGCGAAATCGATCAAGGGCGTATGGGCCTCTCCGTTCCTGCGCCCTCCGGTTCGGGCTTGCCTGCGTCTCAAGTCGGCGGTTGATGGGGATTCGGGAGCGGCATGTTAAAATAATTTCTGTCCCACCACAGGGCTGCGCGCCCTTAGCTCAGCTGGATAGAGCGTCTGACTACGAATCAGAAGGCCGGGAGTTCGAATCTCTCAGGGCGCGCCATAAAATCAATAACTTGCCGAGTTCTTGGTTGCAGCACAAATCGTAGTGTGCCGTGGAATGTGCCGTAAGAATTCACTGGACCACCGCCGTCTGATTGTTCAGCGCATCGCGAACGATGTCCAGCTCTGGATGCTGATAACGCATCGCCGTTCTAACATCTTTGTGTCCCATCACCTTCATGACTGCCGCCAGATTTCCCGTTTTGCGCAACATGCGAGTTCCGAAATCGTGCCGACCTGAATAGAGAACCAGGTCCTTTCGGAGACCCGCTTTATCGCGAGCTGCGCGATACAGTTTTCCAACGCTCGTCAGGTGACCTGTCCGAGATCGTTTTGACGGGAACAGCCAGCCCTCTGTCCTGCCCGCGCATCGTGCGCTGAGCACGGGGATTACCCGATTGCTTATGGGCACCTCGCGTCGGCCGCTGGGGGTTTTGCTGTCTGGGACAAAGATGACTTTCCTGAACCAATCGATGTGCTCGATGCGGACCCGATAGAGCTCTCTTTCGTTCCGCATACCCGTGTCGCGCATGAGGATCAGAACGTCGCGAAACAGTTCAAAGCTTGCCGGTCGCCAGTTGCAGAGGGCGCCTGCTGCGATCAGCTTTGACTCGTTCTCGGCATCCAGAGCCAGGAGCCGGCCATGCTCCTTCAAGAGCCTGAATTTTGGAACCCTGAAAAGGAGTTTCCATTCTTCGGCTTTGTGGAGCATACGTCGGAGGGCACGAAGAGCACAGTTAGCGTTTGACGCAGAGGCAGGGAAGCGCAGTGCGGCAACGTCGTCTCCAGTGATAAAGTTGAGCTTCATTCTGGCTATCGGCGTGCTGCTCAACAATCTCCACCCCGTGCGGTAGTAGGTTTTAGTCTTTGGTTCCAGGCTGGTTGTTTCCACCCACTCGAAAAAGCGGCCTGCAAACTCCTCGAGGATCGGGATTTTGCGCGGCAGTGGGTCATTGCCTTCCATTGCCTGGGTCATTATCCGGGCCGCCTTCGCAGCCATTGGATTGGAGCGCGCAGGATTCGCGCACGCGGGCTTGCGATCCGGAAGAACCGGTCTGAACAATTCGACTGGCCCGCCGCGCAGAAGAAAAAGCTACTGACCGTAGGCGCCTGCCTCTATGACTTGATGTCAGAA